>JACQAI010000206.1 GCA_016195115.1 Pseudomonadota bacterium | reverse complement strand
CGAGGCGAGCAGGCGGCGCGCCAGCTTCATGCCCGCGACCACAACCCGTCGGTCGAGCGGGTCGGTCAGATAGTTGGTCTGGATCAGCGGCGGCGCGAACGGATCGGACGAGCGCGCGCGCACGTAGCCGCGGCTCTCCGGGCGCTGCTGCCAGGCGGCGCAGGTCATGCCCGGCTGGTCCTCGAGCTTGCCCATCTCGCCTTCCTTGTAGCTCGCCGGCGTGAAGGTGAGCTGCAGGTCGGAGCTTTCGGCGGTCTCGCCGGAATGCCAGAAGCAATAGACCAGGGTCGGCGACAGCGACAGCACGCCGCGCCGCGTGAACGCCCACTTCAGCGCCTCGATCGCCAGGTTGAGGCCGGTGACGCGCTCGTTGATCGACGTGATGTTCTTGACCCGCACGGTCGAGCGCGGCGCGTAGTGGTCCTGCAGACCCTCGCCGACGCCGGCGAGCGCGTGGCGCACCTTGATGCCGAGCGACTGCAGCAGCGGCGCCGGGCCGATGCCCGAGAGCTGCAGGAGCTGCGGCGAGTTGTAGGTGCCGCCGGCGAGCAGCACCGCCTTGGCTGCGCGCACCTCGACCATGGCGCCGCCGCGGCCGCCCTTGGCGTAGCGCACGCCGACCGCGCGCTGGCCCTCGAGCACGATCTCGGTGGCGTGCGCGCGGGTGTGCACGGCGAGGTTCGGCCGCTGCATCGCGGGCTTGAGGAACGACGTCGCGGCGCTGACCCGCCGGCCGTTGTGGATGGTGCGCTGGGCGTAGGCGACGCCCTCCTGGGTGGTGCCGTTGTAGTCCGGGTTGCGCGGGATGCCGAGGCTGAGCGCACCCGCGATGAAGGCCTCGCATAGCGGATGGTGCCAGTCGATGTCGGTCACCGTCAGGCCGCCGTCGCGGCCGCGGTAGGTCGCGTCGCCGTCGCCGATGCGCCGCTCCAGGCGCTTGAAATACGGCAGCACGTCGGGATAGCCCCAGCCGCGGTTGCCCATCTGGGCCCAGGTGTCGAAGTCCTGGCGCTGGCCGCGGTTGTAGATGTGGCCGTTGATCGAGCTCGAGCCGCCCAAGGTCTTGCCGCGCGGCGCGTAGATGCGGCGGTTGGCGGTGTACGGCCCGGGCTCCTGCGAATACGCCCAGTTCACGCGCGTGTCGTAGAAGGTCTTGATGAAGCCGGCGGGCAGATGGATGTAGGGATGCCAGTCCGCCGGCCCGGCCTCGAGCACGCAGACGCGCGTCGCGCTATCCTCGGTCAATCGATTCGCGAGCACGCAGCCGGCCGAGCCGGCGCCGACGATGACGTAGTCGAAGCTGTCCATGGTGTCTCACACGCGTTTCGCGCATCATGGTCGGGAGCCCGGCGGCAGCGCAACAGCGAGCGACACGGAAGCCATGAAACCGGAAGACCAAGCCGACGCCTTTCTGCGCAACATTTCCCTGGAGACGGCGCAGGCCTACGCCAATCGCGGCCGCCGCCACGAGCACGTGCCGACCGAGCAACTGGTCGATGCCTGGGTCGTCGCGTTCAAGATCTGGACCAGCGACTACCAGAACGCGCTGCTTCGCGGCTTTTACGAGGAGCTCGAAGCCGAGCTGGTGCTGCGCGGCATCGAGCCGCCCTACGAGCGGGTCAAGGAAGCCGCCGACAAGCTGCGCGACATCGCGCGCCAACTGATCGACAACCTGTCGCCGCAGGAACACGCCCGCGTCAGCGCCGACATTCAGCGCGACGTCGATGCGTTCACCGCGGCGGCGCGCGCGGCCCGGAAGAACTAGGCCGGGGCGGATCGGAATGAATCGCCACTTTCTTCCCGTCATCCCCGCGAAAGCGGGGATCCAGGAGTCACGAGCGCGATGCCGGTACGTGTGACCCTGGATCCCCGCTTTCGCGGGGATGACGCTCTTGTTTGAACTCGGTTGAGCTTGATCTGATCATGCCCTACGCCGGGCGTCACAGAGACCTGATGTCGACCCCGATTTCCTGATGACCGTCCTGGCATGCGACGTCCCCGCCGGCAGCGCGCTCAGCCGCGATGCGATCGCGCGCGCCGATTATCGCGACGCCTACCGGACGACGCTGCGCCGCCCGGAGCTCGCCGTGGTCGACCTCTTCTTCGCGATTTTCGCGCATCGGCCGGGCTGGATGACGGCGCTCCTGATCGCGCGCAACCACGCCGCGGCGCTCGCCGGCCTCGAGACGCCGACGACGGCGGAGATCGTAGGCATGGCGCGGCGGCCGAGCTACGCCGTCGGCGAGAAGATCGGGCCGTGGCCGATCTTCTTTCTCGACGCCGACGAGCTGATCGCCGGCCGCGACAACAAGCACATGGATTTCCGGCTGTCGATCCGGAAGCAAGGGATGCCGGCGGCCCGAGCGTCGTCGTGTCGACGCTGTGCCAGGTGCACAACGCGTTTGGACGGTGCTACCTCGCCGCCGTCATCCCGTTCCACAAATTCGGCGTGCGCACGCTGCTGACCCGCGCGATCAAGGCAGGGCGGCTCTAGATACGCGGGCCGCTGTTGCCCTCGGCGTCCGAGCCCGGCACGGTGATGGCACCGGACACACGGGGGGAGACGGCGAATGGGTGCGCGACTCACGATCCTGAACGGGCCGAACCTCAATTTCCTCGGTATTCGCGAGCCGCACATCTACGGCACGACGACCCTCGAGGCGGTCGAGGCGAGCTGCCGCGCGTTCGCCCCGCACATCGACGCGACCCTGGCCTTCCACCAGTCCAACCACGAGGGCGAGCTGGTCGACTGGATCCAGGCGGCGCGCGGCAGCGCCGACGCGATCATCATCAACCCGGCCGGCTATTCCTTCACCTCGATCGCGATCATCGACGCCCTGAAGATCTTCGAGGGGCCGATCATCGAGCTGCACATCTCGAACATCCACGCCCGCGACGCGCTGCACCGCCACTCCAAGATCTCCTCGGTGGTCCGGGCGGTGATCTGCGGCCTCGGCCCCTACGGCTACATCGTCGCGATGCAGGCCGCCGCCCAGATGCTCGACGCGCTGCCCGCGGCGCTGCCGCCGGCCATGCGCAGCGGGCCGCGCTGAGGCCCTCAAGTAACCCCTCCCCCGCGCGGAGCGTGGGGGAGGGTAGGGTGGGGTCCGCTGCGAGATCGCCGATTTCGCAGCAATGCAGGTTCACCACGGAGGCACAGAGGACACAGAGAGGCCTCTTCACGTGAGGCATCTCGAAGTCTCACGGACGCAAGATCGGCAGAGCGCGCGCTATGCGCGCAATCCCCTTACTCCGTGTCCTTTGTGCCTCTGTGGTGATTCCTTACGGCGACGCCGCGCGCGACGCTTTGCAAGCGCATGGCCCCCTCCCTACCCTCCCCCACGCTGACGCGCGGGGGAGGGGTTATTGTGTAGTGGCGGCGCGCCGCCTGGTCACGGCCGCTCGGCGCGCGGCTGGCCGTAGAGGCCGTGGGGCCGCACCATCAGGACCGCGAGCAGCAGCAAATACGACGTGATGGTGCCGAAGCCGCCGCCCAGCGCGGGGTCGAGATAGCCGGCGCCGAGGCTCTCGAGCACGCCGATGATCATCGCCGCGACGATGGTGCCCGGGATGCTGTCGAGGCCGCCGATGATGACGATCGGGAAGATCTTGAGCCCGACCAGCGCGACGCCGAAGCCGCCGCCGGCGACCGCGACCCACAGCACGCCGGTGACCGCCGAGATCGCGCCGGTG
>JACQAI010000308.1 GCA_016195115.1 Pseudomonadota bacterium | reverse complement strand
GTGATGATGTCCGGCCCCGCGCCCGACTGGATCGACGCGGTGGTGCGCGCCTGGATGTCGTTGGCGTTGATGGTCTCGATGTTGAGCTTGATGCCGAGCTCTTTCTCGCAGGCGGCGACGAGATCGCGCTTCAGCACGGTATCGGACGCCGGCACGAAATCGACCCAACGCAGCCAGTTGAGGGGCATGGTCTGGGCGAACGCCGGCGCCCGGCCGGTCGCCAGGATGCCGGCCATGCCGCCGCTCGCCGCGAGCGCGCCGGCACCGGTCAATTTCAAAAGCTTGCGACGCGTAATCCGAGCCATGTTTCCCCCATCAAAAAATCGGCCGCACGGCGTCCCGCCGGCGGCTGTCGGCCAGCAAACCCGCAAACTCCGTGGTGACGCAAGCCTTGCACTGACGCGCCCCCATGCCGCAGACGCATGGGGGCGCGAACGCCGACGTCAGCTCAGGTGTAGGCCTTGACGCACTCGGCGTGGGCCCACTTGACGGCCTCCTCGGCCGGCATGCCCTGCACCGCCTTGGCGTACATGTCGACGATGACGTACTTCGAGATCACCTCGGCGGCCTGCCGTCCCGCGGGGCCGGGGTAGCCGGGGAACTTGGCGTTGTCCGCGCAATCGCGGAACGGCAGCATCACGGCGTCCTCGCTCCACACCTTGTGCTTCTTCCAGCCCTTGGTCGGGCCGATCGAGAAGCCCTTCTGCGACACGAACCACTTGTCGTGCGCCGCCTCCGAGCCGACCCAGGCGAGGAATTTCTTCGCCGCGTCCTGGTTCTTCGAATACTTCATCAGCATGTTGGTGAACGGCGCGTGGTAGCTGAACTGGCCGGCCCGCCCGCTCGGCAGGAAGGCGTGCTGGATGTCGGTCTTCATCTGCGCGCCCTTCTCGGTCTGGTAGTTGTCGGGCCGGCGCAGCGACTCGATGTAGATCGAGGCGCCGTTCAAGGTCGCCGAGATGGTGCCCGACAGGAAGGCGCGGTTGTTGTTGGTGTCGTCCCAGGCGAGCGCGCCTTCGTCGCACGCGTCTTTCCAGAGGCCGACCGCGAACTTGACCGACTCGACCGTCTCCTTGCTGTTGAGCGCCACCGTCTTGCCGTCGGCCTCGACCTCCTTGCCGCCCCATGACCACAGGTACGGATACCAAAAGCTCGGCGCGTCGCCGAAGGTGTGGCCGAGCGTCTGGCCGAGCGGCCGGCCCTTGGCCTTCAACTTCTTGCCGGCCTCGCGATAGCTCTCCCAGGTGGTCGGGAACGCCGTGACGCCGATCTCCTCGAACCACGACTTGCGCCACGCGATCAGGCCCGGAACGATCGTCCATGGCACGCCGAGCCAGCGGTTGCCGGCCCGCGCGACCTGGACGAACTCGTCGTAGAAGCCGCCCTGCGCCTTGCCGAGCGCGTCGGCGATGTCGCTGACGTCGGCCACGCTCTCGGCGTAGAGCTGCGGCCAGTTGTTGAGGGCACAGATCACGTCGGGGCCGGCGCCCGACTGGATCGACGCCGTGGTGCGCGCCTGCAGGTCGTTGCCGTTGATCGTCTCGACGTTCAGCTTGATGCCGAGCGCCTTCTCGCAGTCGGCGACGATCTCGCGCTTCAGCAGCGTATCGGACGCCGGCACGAAGTCGACCCAGCGCAGCCAATGCACGGTCTGCGTCTGGGCGAACGCCGGCGCCCGGCCGGTCGCCAGGATGCCGGCCATGCCGCCGCCCGCCGCGAGCGCGCCGGCGCCGGTCAGTTTCAAGAGCTTGCGACGCGTAATCCGAGCCATGTTTCCTCCTCCGCCACACAAAAGCGCGCGCCGGATGAGCGCGCGCCTTGTGCCGCCAGCAGAGCCCGAAAGCGCGGCACAGCGCAAGCCTCACCCTCACCCGGATCGCGCGCGCAGGCAAAAGCCGCTACCATGACCGCTGATGGCCGAGCCGATCCGCGAGATCCAAACCTTCTGCGCGCTGTGCCGCTCGCGCTGCGGTTGCCGCGCGCGCGTCGCCGGCGATCGGCTGCTCGAGATCGTCGCCGATCCGACGCACCCGACCGGGCAGGCGCTGTGCGCCAAAGGCCGCGCCTCGCCCGAGCTGGTGAGCCACCCCGATCGTCTCACCACGCCGCTCAAGCGCACGCGGCCCAAGACCGCCGCCGATCCGGGCTGGCAGCCGATCGGCTGGGATCAGGCGCTCGACGAGATCGCGGCAGAGCTGACGCGGATCGCGCGTGAGGCCGGCCCCGAGGCGGTGGCGTTCGCGGTGACGTCGCCGAGCGCCACCGCGATCTCGGACGCCGGCCCGTGGATCGAGCGCCTGATCCACGCCTTCGGCACGCCGAACAACTGCAACGGCACCGAAATCTGCAACTGGCACAAGGACCACGCCCATCGCTTCACGACCGGCGCGCCGATCGGCGTGCCCGATTTCGCCAACACGGGCTGCATCGTGCTGTGGGGCCACAATCCGTCGACCAGCTGGCTCGCCTCGGCCGCCACGGCAGCCGACGCGCGGGCGCGCGGCGCCAAGCTGATCGTGGTCGATCCGCGCAAGGTCGGGCTCGCCGTCAAGGCCGACCGGTTCCTGCGCGTGCGCCCGGGCAGCGACGGCGCGCTGGCGCTCGGCATCGCCGGCGCCATGCTGGCCCACGGCTGGTACGACCGCGCGTTCGTGCGCGATTGGACCAATGGCCCGCTGCTGGTCGATGACGCGAGCGGCAAATTCGTCACCGCCGCCGCGCTCGGGCTGACCGACGACGACCGGTTGCTGGCGGCATGGGACGCGCGCGGCGCGCGTCCGGTCGCCTACGATCCGCGCAGCGGCGCCTATCTCGATGCGCAGGCCGAGCCGGCGCTCGACGGCGTCGAGCGGCTCGGTGCGATCGCCTGTCGCACGGCGTTCGCGCGCTACGCCGCGCTCGCCGCCGCATGGCCGCCCGCGCGCGTCGAGCAGGTCACCGGCGTGGCCGCCGCCGACGTCGTCGAGACGGCGCGGCTGCTGTTCGCGCATCGGCCGGTCAGCTACCACGCCTGGTCGGGCGTCGGCCAACACACCAACGCGACCCAGACCGACCGCGCGATCGCGCTCGCGATGGCGCTGACCGGCAGCTTCGACGCGCCGGGCGGCAACCTGCAGCCGGCGACCGTGCCGGTCAACGACGTCGCCAACCAGGATGCGGCGGGCGCCGACCTGATAGCGCCGGCGCGCGCCGCGAAGGCGCTCGGCCTGACGGCGCGGCCGCTCGGGCCGGCGCGCGCCGGCATGATCGCCTCCGACGATCTCTACCGCGCGGTGCTCGAGCGCCAGCCCTACGCGGTGCGCGGCCTAGTCGGGTTCGGCGCCAATCTCGCGCTGTCCCACGCCGATGCGACACGCGCGCGCGCGGCCTTGCAGGCGCTCGAGTTCCACGTCCAGACCGATCTGTTCATGACGCCGACCGCTGCGTTCGCCGACATCGTCCTGCCGGTCGCCAGCGCCTGGGAACGCCAGGGCCTGCGGGTCGGCTTCGATGTGTCGCAGGCCGGCCACGAGCTGGTGCAGCTGCGCCCCGCCCTGGTAGCGCCGCGCGGCGAGGCGCGCGGCGACGTCGAGATCGTGTTCGCGCTCGCCGAGCGCCTCGGCCTCGGCGCGCAATTCTGGCACGGCGACATCGAGGCCGCTTACCGCCACTATCTGGCGCCGAGCGGCGTGACGCTCGAGGCGTTGCGCGACCGGCCCGCCGGCGTGCGCGTGGCGCTGACGCCGCGGCCGCAAAAATATCGTACCGACGGCTTCGCGACGCCGACCCGCAAGCTCGAGCTCTACAGCGAGCGCCTGCTCGACCATGGCCAGGCGCCCCTGCCCGTCTATGTCGAGCCGGCGGTCGGGCCGGTCAGCCGGCCGGACCTCGCCCAGCGGTTTCCGTTGGTCTTAACCTCGACCAAGGCGCCGCAGTTCTGCCACAGCCAGCACCGCAACCTGCCGAGCCTGCGCCGGCTGGTGCGCGACCCAACCGTCGAGCTGCATCCCGAGGCGGCCGCGGCGCGCCGCATCGCCGATGGCGACTGGGTCGAGCTCGCGACCCCGCAAGGGTGCATCCGCGTGCGCGCGCGCCTGCAGTCGAGCCTCGACGAGGGCGTGGTCGTCGCCCAGCACGGCTGGTGGCAGGGCTGCGCCGACCTCGGGCTGCCCGGCTACGACGCGTTCTCCGAGCACGGCGCCAACTACAATCTTGTGATCGGCAACCAGCACAGCGATCCGATCAGCGGCTCGGTGCCGCATCGCTCCTACCTGTGCGAGATCCGCCGCCTCGACGCCTGATCTCGACCCCGTCGCGGCGATGGCGCTGGCCTGCCCCCGACGACCGCCGACCGCTCAGTCGATCGCGCAGGTTCGGAAGCCGGCGAAGACGTCGCGCCGATCGGGCGTGAAGAAGTTACGATAGACCGGGGTGATCAGCCGCGCCCGGGTCGCCCAGCAGCCGCCGCGCAGCACCTTGCGGGTGCCGAACCACGGCACCGAGTAGTCCGCGTAGGGATCGGCCGCAAAGCCCGGATAGGGCGTGAAGTCGCTGCTCGTCCATTGCCAGACGTTGCCGAGCATCTGGCGGCAGCCCCAGGTGCTGTCGCCCGCCGGCAGCGCGGCGACGTCGATGCAGCCGGTTGCGGCACCGTCGAGATTGGCGTGTGCCCGGTCGGGCGGCGCGTCGCCCCACGGGAAGCGTCGTTTGGTCGGCGCCAGCGTACGCCCGCCCGCGGCGGGCGCGCCGACCGCCGCGACCTCCCACTCGAGCTCGGTCGGCAGCCGCCGGCCGGCCCAGCGGCAAAACGCGTCGGCCTCGTACCAGGTGACATGGATCACCGGTTGGTGTGGCGCAAACGCGACCACGCGGTCGTAGCGCTGGAGCCGCCAGCTGCCGCGGTCGGCGATCCAATAGAGCGGCTGGTCGGCCGCGGCACGCGTGCGCCACGCCCAGCCGTCGGCCGACCATAGCTCAGCACGCTGATAGCCGTGATCGGCGACGAAGCCGGCAAACTCGCCATGGGTCACCGGCGCGCGTGCGATGCGGAACGGCGCGACGTCCCGGACGTGACCCCATTTCTCGTTGTCGAACCTGAAGCGCGCATCCGATGCGCCGCCGAGCGCGAAACGCCCGCCCGGCACCGCAACGTCGCCCGGGCACGGGCCGGCGTCGGCGTCGACCGCTGGCCCATCGGCCCACCGCCCGAAGCGCGGCGCCGGATAACCAAGCGTCTGACGCGAGTAGGCGAAGGCCTCGTCGTGCATGTCCTCGTGGAAGGTCACGAGCTGATAGAGATAGCTGTCGCGCGCGCTGGCCAGCGGCCGATCGAGCCGCGCCAGCACGGTCTCGCACACGTCGTTCAGATAGCGCAGCGTGCCGTCGAGCGACGGCAGCTTCAAATCCCAGCGGTCGTCGTGGGCG
>JACQAI010000307.1 GCA_016195115.1 Pseudomonadota bacterium | reverse complement strand
GGCTGGAGCGTGGTCGCGGCGGTCGCGGTGACGGTCGGCCCCGGGTCGTTCACCGGCATCCGGGTCGGCCTCGCGGCGGCGCGCGGGCGCGGCCTTGCGCTCGGCGTGCCGGTGCTGGGCGAGACCATCTTCGAGGCGGTCGCGTGGGGCGTGCCGGCGCTGGTGCGCGACGCCGGCGGCCTGGTGGTGTTGATCGACTCCGGCCGCGGCAGCCGCTTCGTCCAAGGCTTCGATCCGACGCTGCGGCCGCGTGGCGCGCCGATGTCGGTCGAGCTCGCGCGGCTGTCGAGCGTGTTGCCGCCGCCGCCCTGCACGGTGGTCGCGGTCGGCGCGCCGCCGGTCGGCTGCCTGGGCACGCGGCCAATCGTGGTCGCCGCGCCCGATGCCGCCGCGCTCGCGGAGCTCGCGGCGGCGCGCCGCGCCGCGGGCGGCGACTTCGTGCCGGCGACGCCGCTCTACCTCAGGCCGCCCGACGCCGCCGTGCCGCCCGCCGGCGGCCGGATCCGCGCATGACGCCGCGCCCGACCCGCCGGCTGACCGGCGCCTTGACCGTGGTGGTCGAGCCCGCCGGCGCCGCGCATCTCGCGCTGCTGACTGCGCTGCACGGCCGCTGCTTCGCGCAAGGCTGGTCGGAGGCGACCATGGCGAGCCTGCTCGCGCTGCCCGGGACCTTCGGCTTGCTCGCGACCGTGCTCGACAACGGCGCCGCCCAGCCCGCTGGCTTCGCGCTGGCCCGGCGCGCCGCCGACGAGGCCGAGCTGCTGTCGCTCGGCGTCGTCCCGGAGCGCCAGCGCCGCGGCATCGCGCGCCGATTGGTGGCGGCCTGCGTCGAGCGCGTCGCCGGCGCCGGCGCGGCCGCCTTGTTCCTCGAGGTCGGCGAGGCCAACCGCAGCGCCCGCGCGCTCTATGACGGGCTCGGCTTCCGCGTCATCGGCCGGCGCCACCAGTACTACCGGACCCCCGACGGCGTCGCCGAGGACGCCCTGGTGATGCGCCGCGACTTGGTCGCCTAGCTGCCGCGGCAGCGCTTAATTCTTGCGAAAGCGCAGCAGGTGCGGCCCATCGGGGCGCGCCGGATCGACCGGGGCGAGGTCGAGCACGCTATGGCCGTGTTCGCGCACCGAGCGCGGCACGTTGGCGAGCGGTTCGCCCGAATTCAAGCAAACGGCCGCGGTTTGACCGCTCGACATCTTCTCGATCAATAGCTTCGTGCGGACGAAGGTCATCGGGCATACCTCGCCGGTGACATCGAGGTAGTGCTCGGCAGGTGGTTCTAGTGTCGCGGGGGCGATGTTGTCTTTCATTGGGACGATTGCAGTCGGGTATCCACCAGCTTATATATTTGCGAAATCCGGGCCTAGAAGGAACTAAGACTATGGCCGACGCGGCCTCTGCCAAGGAGCTTCCGGCGCTGACGACTCAGATTGTTGCCGCTTACGTGGCCAACAATACCGTCCCGGTCAATGACCTCCCGGCCCTGATCCGCCAGGTCCACGCGGCCCTGGCCAACGTCGGTGGCGCCGCCGAGGTCGCGCCCGAGCGGCCCCAGCCGGCGGTGCCGATCAAGCGCTCGGTGATGCCCGACTACATCGTCTGTCTCGAGGACGGCAAGAAGCTCAAGATGCTGAAGCGTCATCTCAAGACCGCGTTCAACATGACGCCCGAGGAATATCGCGAGCGCTGGGATCTGCCGCCCGATTATCCGATGGTGGCGCCCAACTACGCCAGCCAGCGCAGCCGCTTGGCCAAGGAGATTGGCCTCGGCACGCGGGCGCGGCGGCGGCGCGCCGCGGAGTAGCCGCGCCCGCGCGCGGCGCGCGCCGACGTCGCGCGACCGCAAGAAAAAAGCCATTGGTTTGGGGCGGTCGCCGCGGGTCGTGCGGGGTGCGCGGGGGGTATACGGGTGTATGCCTCCCGGGCGGATTGGTTTATAACGGCAAGCGTCAGGAGGTTGGTGCCCGGTGACGACTGAAACCGCCCCTTCAACCGCCCCTTCCCGACTCGAAGCGCTGTGCCTCGAGAAGGGGTTGAAGATGACGGATCAGCGGCGAACCATTGCCCGCGTGCTGTCTGACGCAACCGATCACCCCGACGTCGAACAGGTTTATCGCCGCGCCACCGCGCTCGATCCGCGGATCAGTATCGCGACGGTCTACCGCACCGTGCGCCTGTTCGAGGAGGCGAGCATTCTCGAGAAGCACGACTTCGGTGACGGTCGTTCGCGCTACGAGGAAAGCCCGCAGGAGCACCACGATCATCTGATCGACGTCGAGAGTGGGCGCGTGATCGAATTCCGCGAAGAGGAGATCGAGGCGTTGCAGCGGGGAGTCGCCGAGAAATTGGGCTATCGTCTGGTCGGGCACCGGCTGGAGCTCTACGCCGTGCCGCTGCGCAAGCCCATCGCGACGGACGTCGAGTGACCCGCGGCAGCACGCCGGACGGCGAGGCCGTGGCGTCGCCGATGACGATGGTGCCGCGCATCGCGGCGCGCGGCGTGCCACAGATGGAAGGCGACCTCAGGCTTGGCCATCTCGAAGTGCGGCTCGCGGTCAACGAAGCCGAGGTCGAGGCGGCGCAGGCGCTGCGCTATCGCGTGTTCTACCAGGAAATGGCGGCGCGGCCGTCGCCCGAGGTGGCGGCGCTGCATCGCGACTTCGACGACTTCGACGCGCTGTGCGACCACCTGCTCGTGCTCGATCACGCGCTCGGATCGGGGCCGAGCGCGGTGGTCGCCACCTATCGGCTGATCCGGCGCCCGGCGGCCGAGCAGCTCGGCTCGTTCTATTCGGCGGGCGAGTACGACATCACCAACATCGTCAACTATCCGGGCAACGTGCTCGAGCTTGGCCGCAGCTGCGTCGACCAGCGTTACCGCAACCGGCCGACCATGTAGCTGCTGTGGAGCGGCATCGCGGCCTATGTGTTCCAGCACGACATCGCGCTGATGTTCGGTTGCGCGAGCCTGCCGGGCACCGAGCCGCAGGCGCTGGCGCTGCCGCTGTCCTATCTCTATCACCATCATCTTGCGCCGCCGGCGTTGCGCCCGCGCGCGCTCGCCGAGCGGCGTGTCGACATGCGCCTGCTGGTGCCGTCCGAGGTCGACCCGCGCGCCGCGATGGCGGGGCTGCCGCCGCTGATCAAGGGCTATCTCAGGCTCGGCGGCTTCATCGGCGACGGCGCGGTGATCGATTTCCAGTTCAACACCACCGACGTCTGCGTGATCGTCAAGACCGATCTGGTCACCGACAAATACGCGCAGCACTACGCACGCAGCGCGCGGGAGCCTGGCGGCGCCGCGTGATGCCGCATTCGGCGCTGCTCGCGAGCACGCGACTGTTCCTCTATCTGACGCTGACCCTGGCGTTGATGCCGGTGCAGGCGCTGCTCCTGGTGGTACGCTCGCCGCTCGCGGTGCGCTTGCCGCGCACCTATCACGTGCTGTGTCGGCGCATCTTCGGCGTGCGTGTCGCGATCTCGGGTACGCCCTCGCAGGAGTCCCCGACGCTGTTCATCGCCAACCACGTCTCCTATCTCGACATCACGGTGCTGGGCTCGCTGATCGGCGGCTCGTTCGTGGCCAAGGCCGAGGTCTCGCGCTGGCCGCTGTTCGGCTGGCTGGCGCACCTGCAGCGCACCGTCTTCGTCGACCGCCAGCGCGCCTCGACCCTGAACCAGGGCGAGCTGATGCGCCGGCGTCTCAAGGCGGGCGACAACCTGATCCTGTTTCCCGAGGGCACCAGCGGCGACGGCAACCGCACCTTGCGCTTCAAGAGCAGCCTCCTCGGCGTCGCCGATGTGCGCATCGGCGAGCGCTCGATCGCGGTTCAGCCGGTCTCGCTCGCCTACGCCCGGCTCGACGGCATCCCGATCGGCCGCGCGTTCCGGCCGTACTTCGCCTGGTACGGCGATATGCTCCTGGCCTCGCACATTTGGCGCATGGCCGGTCTCGGTACCATGACGGTGGCGGTGCACTTCCACTCGCCGATCAACGAGACGACGTGCGGCTCGCGCAAGGCGCTGGCGCGCGCCGCCCAGGACGCGGTCTCGCACGGCGTCGCGGCGCTGCTGTCGGGCCGCGCGGTGGCCCCGGCGAGCGCCCCCGCGGCGGTGCCGCCGCTGGCCGCGACCGGGGCGGTACACTAGAAATTGTAGGATCGGTCCGACTTTGACATACGTAATCTTGAACTAATCGTCGTGAAATGTTAGATTGCGACAGTGAGCGCTGATTTTCGTTCCGGCAATCCCTATACTATGGCCACTTGCCTAGTCACAGTGGCACCGTGACGAAAAAGCTCTTCATCAAAACATACGGCTGTCAGATGAACGTCTATGACTCCGCCCGCATGGCGGATGTCTTGGCGCCACTCGGCTATACACCAGCGAGCAGCGCCGACGGCGCCGACGTCGTGATCCTCAACACGTGTCACGTGCGCGAGAAGGCGGCCGAGAAGGTGTTCTCGGATCTTGGACGCATGCGCCGCCTGAAGGACGCGCGGCGCGCCGCCGGCCACTCGATGATCCTGGCGGTCGCCGGCTGCGTCGCCCAGGCCGAGGGCGACGAGATCCGGGCGCGCGCGCCGTTCGTCGACATCGTGCTCGGGCCGCAGACCTTGCACCGGCTGCCCGACCTGGTGACGCGCGCGCGCCGCGC
>JACQAI010000306.1 GCA_016195115.1 Pseudomonadota bacterium | reverse complement strand
GGCGTCGTCGCTGATCGGCGACTTCTATTTCAAGCGGGTCGCCGACAGTTCCAATTCGCCGATCGAGCTGACGTATTGGCAGTCGATCCAGGGCAGCAAGGATCCGCGTGACTTCCGCAGCTATCTCGAGAAATACCTGTTGGGCCAGTTCGCGGCGCTGACGCGCAATCGTTTCGACGGCCTGTCGGCGGGCGCGCAACCCGCTCCATCGCCGATGCCGGCACCGGCCTCCGCGCCGACGCAGGTCGCCGCGACGGCGCCAACGGCGCGCGACCTCGCCGGGCGCTGGACGGGCAAGGGCGCGCAATGGCAGGTCGACGTGACGATGGACGTCAACGGCCTCCGCGGGCACATCCAATGTCGGGGCATCGCCCTGCCGTTTGGACAGACCTTCTTCTCCGGCGGCTGGATCGATACCTGGACGACCTATGCCGAGCAATCCAACGCACGGTTGCAGGTGAAGGGCACCTTCCCCGAGCTCACGATCACCAATCGCGGCCGCAACAACATTCCCGACGTCTGTACCAGCGAGGAGATCCGTCTGGCGCCCGCGAAGTAGCGGCTAGGACCGCCCCAACTTGGCGAGCCGCAACCGCAGCGCGTTGAGCTTGATGAAGCCCTCGGCGTCCTGCTGGTTGTAGACCTCGTCGGCCTCGAAGGTGACGTAGTCCTGGCGGTAGAGGCTGCGCGGCGACTTGCGCCCGACCACGCGCGCCTGACCCTTGAACAATTTCATCCGCACGGTGCCGGTGACGAATTTCTGGCTGGCGTCGATCGCGGCCTGCAGCATCTCGCGCTCGGGCGAGAACCAGAAGCCGAAATAGACCAGCTCGGCGTAGCGCGGCATCAGCTCGTCCTTGAGATGCGCCGCGCCGCGGTCGAGCGTGATGCTCTCGATGCCGCGCCGCGCGATCGACAGGATGGTGCCGCCGGGCGTCTCGTAGACGCCGCGCGACTTCATGCCGACAAAGCGGTTCTCGACCAGGTCGAGCCGGCCGATGCTGTGCTTGCCGCCGATTTCATTGAGCTTGGCCAGCAAGCTCGCGGGTGACAGTTTCTTGCCATCGACCGCGACCGGGTCGCCGCGCTCGAACTCGATCTCGACATATTCGGCTTTGTCGGGCGCCTTCTCGGGCGCGACCGTGCGCGTGAACATGTCCTCGTCGGGCTCGACCCACGGGTCCTCGAGCGCTTTGCCCTCGTACGAGATGTGCAGGAGGTTGGCGTCGGTCGAGTAGGGCGCCTCGCCGCGCTTGTCGCGCGCGATCGGGATCTGGTGCTTGTCGGCGTAGTCGAGCAGCACGGTGCGCGAGTTGAGGTCCCAGGTACGCCACGGTGCCACTACCTTGATGTCGGGCTGCAGCGCGTAATAGGTCAGCTCGAAGCGCACCTGGTCGTTGCCCTTGCCGGTGGCGCCGTGGGCGACCGCGTCGGCGCCGGTCTCGCGCGCGATCTCGATCTGGCGCTTGGCGATCAGCGGCCGCGCGATCGAGCTGCCGAGCAGGTAGGTGCCCTCGTAAAGCGCGTTGGCGCGGAACATCGGGAACACGAAGTCGCGCACGAACTCCTCGCGCAGATCGTCGATGTAGATCTGCTTGACGCCCATCATCTGGGCCTTCTGGCGCGCCGGCTCGAGCTCCTCGCCCTGGCCGATGTCGGCCGTGAAGGTCACGACCTCGCAGCCGTAGGTCTCCTGCAGCCAACGCAGGATCACCGAGGTATCGAGCCCGCCGGAATAGGCCAGCACGATCTTCTTGATGCTCTTGTCCACCATGGTGGCTCGAAGTCCCTTGCGGAGCCGTCTACGGCCGGTGCGGCGGCAGAATCTCGACGCGCGGCCCGGCGACCGGCCAATCCACGAACGCCAGCACCCAGATCATGATCGCGAACAGCGGCGGGAACAACGTGGTCAGCGACCACCAGCCGGAGAACCCGGCCTTGCGGCAGATGCGCGCGAGGAACCACAGCCAGATCAGGAACACGGGCACGAACAGGATCAGCCACAGCACCGACAGCAGCGTGACGGCAGTGCCGAACAGCAGCGCCGGCAGGAACACGAAGGCCCAGACGGCATGCATCGTGATCGGGTCCATCATCGCGGCTTGCCGTCGAACAGGTCGGGCTGATAGGGCTGGCCGTAGCCGTCGATCCGGGCGCGCACGCCGCGCCATTGCGAGAACGCCAGGATCAGGACGACCAGCACGATGCCGGCATAGGGGATGAGCACCAGCAGCGCCAGCGCCGGCGTCAGCCCGGCGCGCTCGAAGACGCGCCACAACGGGATGATGACGACCAGCGCGAAGGCAAACGAGCCGATGACGTGCATGCCGGCCTGCCGATCTATTCGGTCAGCGCCGGCGCGGCCACGACCGCGCTGCGCCGCGCGCGCTGGCTGGCGGATTTCAGCTGGCCGCACGCGGCGAGGATGTCGCGGCCGCGCGGCGTGCGCACCGGCGAGGCATAGCCGGCGGCGTTGACGATGTCGCCGAAGCGCTGGATCGCCGCGTCGGTCGAGCACTCGTAGGGCGCGCCGGGCCAGGCATTGAACGGGATCAGGTTGACCTTGGCCGGGATGCCCTGGAGCAGGCGCACGAGCTCGCGCGCGTCGGCCGGCGAGTCGTTGATGTCCTTCAGCATGACGTACTCGAAGGTGATGCGCCGCGCGTTGTTGAGCCCGGGGTAGGCGCGGCACGCCGCCAAGAGCTCGGCGAGCGGGTATTTCTTGTTGAGCGGCACCAGGACGTCGCGCAGCGCGTCGCGCACGGCGTGCAGCGAGATCGCCAGGTTGACGCCGATCTCGGCACCGCAGCGCTCGATCATCGGCACCACGCCCGCGGTCGACAAGGTGATGCGCCGGCGCGAGATCGAGATGCCCGCGTGATCCATCACGATCTTCATCGCCTGCGCGACCGCGTCGAAATTGTACAGCGGCTCACCCATGCCCATCAGCACGACGTTGGACAGCAGCCGTTCGTCCTGGGGCGACGGCCACTCGCCGAGCACGTCGCGCGCCAGCATGACCTGGCCGACGATCTCGCCGGCCGTCAGGTTGCGCACCAGGGTCTGGGTGCCGGTGTGGCAGAACCGGCACGTCAAGGTGCAGCCGACCTGGCTCGACACGCACAAGGTGCCGCGGTCGTCCTCGGGGATGTGCACGCTCTCGATCTCGTGGCCGTCGGCCAGGCGCAACAGCCACTTGCGCGTCGCATCGACCGACTTGAGGTCCTGGCGGATCGCCGGCCGGCCGACCACGTAGCGCTCCGCCAGCTTGGCGCGCAGCGACTTGGCGAGCGTGGTCATGCGCTCGAAGTCGGTCGCGCCGCGGTGGTAGATCCAATGCCACAGCTGGTTGGCGCGGAACCGCGGCTCGTCGAGCGCGGCCAGCTCGGCGCCGAGCGCCTCGCGGCTCAAGCCCACGAGGTCGATGCGCGCGCCCGCGTTCGGGGCAGCGGCCGGGGTCGGCGCGGAGGGCGAGGACGGGGTCACGGGGGGCGCTGTCGCAGCGGACGTGGCAAGCGGGCCGGGGGTTCGGGTTGCCGCACCATATAGGGGCGGTCGGGCCGAATCAAACGCCGGTCATCCAAGGATCGCGGCCGCGCGTATGACGGCGCATGACCCAGACGATCGCCCTGCGCGCGCCGACGGTGGACGCTCCGGCCTTGCCGGCGGCCTGGCCGAAGCGCACCGCCAGGCTTGTCGGGCTCGCCGCGCCGGCGATAAAAGGGGCGATGCCGGCCGGCGCCTCGGTAGCTCGAACGGACCAGGAACGGCGGCTTGTCGACCTGATCGGCCGCATTGCCCGGCACCGCGAGCGCGACGCCTTCGTCGCGCTGTTCGATCATTTTGCGCCGCGCATCAAGGCCTATCTGGTGCGCCTCGGCAGCGACGACGCCAACGCCGAGGAGCTGACCCAGGAGGTCATGCTCGCGGTGTGGCGGCGCGCCGCCAGCTTCAATCCCAGCCTCGCCGCGGTCAGCACCTGGGTGTTCACGATCGCGCGCAACAAGCGCATCGACCGGCTGCGCCGCGAGCGTCGTCCCGAGATCGAGCCCGACGACCCGGCGCTGGTGCCCGAGCCCGAGACGCCCGCCGACGTCGCGCTCGAGGCGGCCCAGACCGGCGGCCGGCTGCGCGCGGCGATCGCCGACCTGCCGGGCGAGCAGCAACAACTCCTCCTGATGGCCTTTTTCGAGGACAAGTCGCACAGCGCGATCGCCGCCGAGACCCGGTTGCCGCTCGGTACCGTCAAGTCGCGCATCCGCCTGGCGCTGATCCGGCTGCGCGGCACGTTGGAGAGCACCTGATGCCGTTCCATCATCCCCCCGAGGACGTCCTGTTCGACTACGCCGCCGGCAGCGTGCGCGAGCCGCTCGGTCTGGTGGTCGCGACCCACCTGGCGCTGTGCCCGGCGTGCCGGCGTCAGGTGCGCGAGCTCGAGACCATCGGCGGCGCGCTCCTTGAGCAGTTGCCTGGCTCACCGCCACGCATCGCCGCTATCGACGCCTTGCTGGGACGCCTCGACGAGCCCGAGCCGGCGGCGCCGTCGTCGCCCGCGTTCGACGCCGAGACGCGCCGGCTGGTGCCGGCCCCGCTGCGTGCCTATCTCGGCGCCAGCCTCAAGGACATCGCCTGGCGCCCGGTGACGCGCGGCCTTGCCGAGCACGACCTGGCGCTCGCGCCGCCCGGCGTCAAGACGCAGCTGCTGCGCATTCGGGCCGGCGCCGCGATCCCGCGTCACGGCCATGGCGGCAGCGAGGCGGTGCTGGTGCTCGACGGCGGCTTCAGCGACGAGCTGGGAACCTATGCGCGCGGCGACTTGGCGTTGTCCGACGGCACCATCGTCCACCGGCCGGTTGCCGATGCCGACGGCGATTGCCTGTGCCTGGCGGTGGTCGAGGGCGGCGTCCGGCTCGCCGGCCCGCTCGGCCGCCTCCTCAACCTGTTCACGCGCGCCTGAAGCGCGGTCGTCGCGCCGGCGCTATGCTGCATCTGACCCACGAGGGAGGGGACGATGCTGCAATCACGACGCTCCAGCCGGCGGCTGCCCGAATGGTTGGCCGGCGCTGCGCTGTTGGCGATGGCTGCCGCCGCGAGCGCTCCGGCGACGGCTCAGGGCCCGGTGTGCCGCAACGGCAACGAGGTGTTCCAGCCCGGTCAGACCATGTGCCTCGACGGTTTCACCAACACGTGCCAGGCGAACGGCGCCTGGGTCAGCGACCGCCAATGGCCGTGCATGGAGCCGGTATTCAACACGGCCGCCAAATCGTGCCCGATCCGCGCCAACCGCAGCGCCGCTCCCGGCGCGCGCGCCTGCATCGACGGGAAGCGCCGGGAGTGCGGCGAGAGCGGCACCTGGGTCGATCTCGGCGTGCGCTGCTGAGCGCGGCAGGCTGCGCCGCTTAGCCCGGGCCGGCACCCTGGGTGGCGAGGTAGATCGCATAGAGCGACTGGCTCGACGCCATGAACAGCCGGTTGCGCTTGGCGCCGCCGAAGCAGATGTTGCCGGTGACCTCGGGCAGGCGGATGCGGCCGAGCAGCTTGCCGTCGGGATTCCACACCGTGACGCCGCTGTAGCCGACGACGCGCCGCGCATTGCTCGATGCCCAGAGGTTGCCGTTGACGTCGCAGCGCAGGCCATCCGGCCCGCATTTGACGCCGTCGACCATGAAGTCGCTGAACAGCTTCTGATTGCTCAGCTTGTTGTCGGCGCCGACGTCGAACACGTGGACGTCGCCCTTGCCGCCGGATCCGGTGTCGCCCGGGCCGCGGCCGGTGCTGGCGACGTAGAGCCGCTTGTAGTCGGGCGAGAACGTCAGCCCGTTGGGATCCGGCAGCTGGCTCTCGCTGATCACGAGGTCGACCCGCCCGGTCGGGTCGACGCGGTAGACGTTGGTCGGCAGCTCGCGGCGGCCGGGCTGGAAGCCGGCCGGTTGGCCGATGCGCGGATTGAGCCGACCGGCGGCGTTGCTCGGCCCGCCCGCGATGTCCGGCTCGCCCTCGTAGAGCTGGCCGCCGTAAGGCGGATCGGTGAACCAGACGCTGCCGTCCGGGTGCGGCACCACGTCGTTGGGCGAATTCAGCCGCTTGCCCTCGTAGGCGTCGGCGATCACCGACGCGGTGCCATCGTGCTCGTAGCGCACGACGCGGCGGGTCAGATGCTCGCACGACAGCTGGCGGCCCTGGAAGTCGAACGCGTTGCCGTTGCTGTTGTTGGTCGGTGAACGGAACACGCTGACGCGGCCGTCGTCCTCGAGCCAGCGCATTTGGCGGTTGTTGGGGATGTCGCTCCACAGCAGATAGCGGCCCTGCGCGCTCCACGCCGGGCCCTCGGCCCACAGCGTACCCTTGTAGAGGCGCAAGATCGGGGTGTTGGCCTGGACCAGGCCGTTGAACGCCGGATCGACCGCGACGACGTCGGGGTCCCAGAAATAGGTCGTCGGCGGTGCGTTGGGACCGAAGTCGCGCGCCGGCGTCGTGACCGTGGTCGGCGCTGCGCCGCGCTCCCCTGAAGTCTGTGCGCTCGCCGCGTGCGCCCCGACGGCGAGCGCACCGGCGCCGGCGGCCAGCGCTTGGACGACCGTGCGGCGCGACATCGTGCTGTTGGCACTCATGGACGTTCCCTCCGATGTTGGCCGGCGACCGGTTGGCCCGAGCTTGCCGGCGTCGCCGAGACTAGCGCGCGGCGCGGCGGTTCCAAAGCCCCGGGAACGCGCTCGACCGCGGTTGCGCGCCCGCGCGCGCTGGCCCATCGTGACCGCGATGTCCGAGCGCGAGGTCCGCGAGCAGTACGAGGCGCTGCCCTATCCGGCGCGCGATCCGCGCGACGAGGCCAAGCGCCTGATCGTCGGCAGCCCGAGCCACGTGCTCGAGATCGATCACTACGTGTTCGGCGGCCGGCGCGACTGGTCGCGGCCGTTCCGCGCGCTGTTCGCCGGCGGCGGCACCGGCGACGGCGCCATCATGCTGGCCCAGCAGCTGGCCGATCTCGGCTGCCCGGCCGAGCTCGTGCACCTCGATCCGTCGGCGGCGGCCCGCGCGGTCGCGGAGGCGCGGGCGCAGCGCCGCGGACTTTCCGCGCTGCGCTTCGTAACGGCGTCCCTGCTCGATCTGCCGTCGCTCGACCTCGGGACGTTCGACTACATCGACTGCTGCGGCGTGCTCCACCACCTGGAGGAGCCGGCGGCCGGGCTGGTCCGCCTGGTTGGCGCGCTGGCGCCTGACGGCGGCATCGGCGTCATGGTCTACGGCCGGCTCGGGCGCACCGGCGTCTACGAGATGCAGGCGCTGTTGCGCATCGTCGCCGGCGACGGCGCGCCGCGCGATCGCATCCAGCGCGCGCGCAAGCTCCTGACCGATCTGCCGGCGACCAACTGGCTGGCGCGCAACCCCAACCTCAGCGACCACATCGAGGGCGGCGACGCCGGCCTGTTCGACCTCTTGCTGCATGCGCGCGACCGCGCCTTCTCGGTCGAGGAGATCGCGGCGCTGATCGACGAGACGGACCTGCGCCTCGCGACCTTCATCGAGCCGGCGCGCTACGACCCGCTGACCCACGTGCGCGATCCTGGCGCGCGCCGGACCGTGGCGACGCTCGACCCGATTGCCCGCGCGGCCTTCGCCGAGAAGCTGACCGGCGCGATGGCGCGTCACGTCTTCTACGCGGTGCACCGCGCCAACCCGATCGCGCCGGCGGCGTTCGATCGCGACGACGCGGTGCCGATGCTGCGCGGCATCGAGCCGGCGGCGCTGGCCAAGGCGCTCGGCACGCGCGGCATGCTGGTCGCCGGCGACGGCGCGCTGCAGCTGCGCATACCGGTGCCGGTGATCAGCGGCGCGATCGCGGCGCG
>JACQAI010000305.1 GCA_016195115.1 Pseudomonadota bacterium | reverse complement strand
GGGCCCACGCCGCGCGAGCGGCGTGGGAAGGGTGAGGGCGCTATTCGAGCCGTTCGTCGGGCGGCGCGATCTCGGTGACGAGGTCGCGCACCAGCGGCTTGTTGGGCAAGGGCGCAAGACTCATCGCGCGCGGCTCCAGGCGGGCGGTGCAGGCGTAGACCACCTTGCCGTCGAGCAGCATCAGGCATTCCTTGCAGGCGTTGGCGTTGATGCACGAGAAGCGAAAAGCGAGGCTCGGATCCAGACTCGCGCGGATGTAGCGCAGGCCGTCGAGCACCGACTGGCCGGGCTCGAACGGCACCGTGAAGCGCTGGTCATGATCGCCGCGCCGGATCACCAGGTCGGCAAGCGCGCTCACGACGCCGCCACCGTGCTGGTTGCGCGCACCGGCACGGCGGCGAGCGCCAGGCGGTCGCCGTCGAGCCGCACCGTCTGGTTGACCAGCCACTCGGGCCGCGCCGCCGGATGGTCCTCGCGCTGGTGCGCGCCGCGGCTTTCGGTGCGTGCCGCCGCGGCGCGCGTGACCGCCTCGGCGACCACCAGCATGTTGCGCAGATCGAGCCAGTCGAGCCGCGCCAGCGCGAAGCGACCCGGCTCGCCCGGCGGCCGCGCGCCGAGCGCCCGGCGCATCGCGGCCAGCCGGTCGAGCGCGTGCGCCAGCTTGTCGGCGGTGCGGAAGGGTCCGACCTGATCGGCCATCACGGCCTGCAGCGCGACCACCATCGCAGCGGGATTTTGCTCGGGCGACGGCGGCGCCGACGCTGCGATCAGCGCGAGCGCCGGTGCGGCGGCCTGGTCGCTCCAGCCGGCCGCGGCGCCGCTGCCGGCGCGCGCCGCGGCCTCGCGGCCCGCCAGCCGGCCGAACGCGAACGCTTCGGTGATCGCGTTGCCCGACAGCCGGTTGGCGCCGTTGGCGCCGCCGACCGCCTCGCCGGCGGCGAACAGGTTGGCGATGCCGGTCTCCAAGGTCGGGCCGACGCGGATGCCGCCCATGTGGTAGTGCGCGATCGGCGCGACCTCGACCGGCATCCGGGTCAGATCGATGCCGTTGCGCGCCAGCCGGTCGATCACCGGGCCGAACGCCTGGCGCAACGTGGCGGCGTCGACGTGCTCGAAGCTGAGATAGGCGCCGCCGGCCGGCGAGCCGCGCCCGGCCTCGACCTCCTTGGTGATCGCGTAGGTCGCGAGATCGCGCGTCACCACGTACTTGCCGTCCTCGAGCACGCCGTAGGCCTCGGTGAATTCCTCGCCCGCGGCGTTGAGCAGGCGGCCGCCCAGCTTGTAGCGGAACGGATCCCACATGATCGGATCCATGCCGATCAGGCGCGGCGCCAGATGGCCGATCGGGAAGAACTGCACGAACTCCATGTCGATCAGCTCGGCGCCGGCGCGCAGCGCCAGCGCATAACCGTCGCCGCCCATGTTGGCCGACGCGCTGTTGCGCCGGTAGAGCCGCGTCAGCCCGCCGGTCGCGATCACCACCGCGCCCGCGGCGATCGTCACCGCGCGGCCGTCGGCGACCGACATCGCCACCGCGCCGACCACCGCGCCGTCATGCACCACGAGGTCGCTGACGCACAGATCGCCGATGCGGCGGATCGCGTCGTGGCGCTGGACCTGCGCGCGCAGGGTCTTCGACACCGCGGGACCGGTGTTGAGAAAATCGACGTAGACGCAGCGCGCGCGATCGTGGCCGGGCGCCTGGACCTGGCGCAGGTGCGCGCCGTCGCGTGCCCAGCCGACGCCCCAGCCGTCCATCTCGTGGATGCACTCGACGCCGTGCTCGCACAGCACGCGCGCCAGCGCCGCGTCGCACAGGCCGCGGCCGGCCGCCAGCGTATCGGCGAGATGATGGGTCCAATGATCCTCGGTCGCGCCGCCGACCGCGGCGGCGACGGTCATCTGGGCCATCACGGTGGCGCCGCCGCGACCGATCAGGCTGCGGTCGACCAGCAGCACGCGCGCGCCGGCGCGCGCCGCCGCCAGTGCCGCGTACATGCCGGCGGCGCCGGCGCCGATCACCAGCACGTCGGTCGCGAGATGGGTCGGCTCGGTCCGCGCCATGCGCCGCGATGGTATCTGGCGCGCGCGGCGTTCGGCCAGGACAACGTCGGATCGGCGCCAGGGCGCCACGGCGCTGGCCAAGTCCCTGCCCAGCCGCTAGATTCGGGTTCGCGTCGATTGAAGGAAGCACCCCGTGTTCGGGTTTCGCGGTCGGTCCTCTGAAGCCTCGTCACGCACCGAGTCCGGGCGGCAGGGACGGACCCTGTTCCGCGAGGCCGCGATCAAGATCGACAGCAAGATGTACCCGATCCTGGACATCAACGAGCAGGGCTTCGTGGTCGAGAACTACGACGGCGATCTGGTGCCCAAGCAGCGGGTGTATTTCGACCTGCTGATTCAGCTCGGCGAGCGCGAGGAGGTCTATCGCACCGAAGCGGTCGTGGTCCGGGTATCGGAGAAGATCCTGGTGTGCCGCTTCGAGGACCAGCGCAAGGA
Organism: Pseudomonadota bacterium; assembly: GCA_016195115.1. Taxonomy (GTDB): domain Bacteria; phylum Pseudomonadota; class Alphaproteobacteria; order Elsterales; family Elsteraceae; genus JACQAI01. The sequence goes on along the minus strand of JACQAI010000305.1, from coordinate 5,665 downwards.
CGCAGCGCGCGCCATCCAGGCGCTGATCGCCAGCCGCGCCCAGCACGGCGCGAAACGGAAATAGCGCGGCGACGCCCCGCGCGCGCTAGGCGCCCGGGAAGAGCTGATCCGACAGCGCGTTGCTGATCGCTTCGCGGATCTGGGCGCGCTGGTTGATCTTGTGGCGGGTGGCCGCCGGCAGCGAATCGAGCTTGATCACGCTCTTCTCGATCAGCACGAAGATCAGGTCCTCGACGACGCGGGCCATCTCGAGATCGGAGGCCTGCATGCGCGCATGGACCTGGCCGTTGGGCGAGTCGGACAGGAAGGCGCTCATCTCCGGATGGTTGCCGGTGAGGAACTCCTGGGCGCGGTCGTTCTGGGCCGCGTAGAGGGCGATGATCGTCCCCTCTGGGTTGCGTTCAGCGTACGGCATTGGACCCCTCGGACCGCCCTCTCAGTTCGTGCAGCTCGACGACCGGTCGAGCTTCCAGGCGTCGTTGGACTCGCAGACATAGACCTTGCCGCCGATGCACAGCACCGTGCCAGCCGGATAGCGCTGTCCCTCGTAGCCGCAGGCGGCCTCGGCCGCGCCGGCCGCAAACAACAGCGCCGCACCCACCATGAGAAACGCCACGGTCTTGGCCATTCTCGCCTCCCCCTTCAGGTCGAGCATGCCTAATCGGCAATTTGAATGCTCAGATGTTACGGGATCGTCAACTCATGTCCCAATTGAAAAATAAGTCGATTCGGCCGCCGGCGCCCTGCCACGTCCGGCCTTGATGGCGCCAAAGGGACAACCCATCTTCCCCATTAGCGCCCCGCCGTCAGGGGCGCCCGGTGCGGGTGCCGACGGTCGGGCTCGGGCCGGTCCAACTCGCTCGCCTGGGAGGGGATGGAAATGACCCGGATTTCCTTGCTGAACAGCCCGTTTCTGCTCGGCTTCGAGCAGGTCGAACGCACCCTCGACCGGATCGCCAAGACGTCCGGCGAAGGCTATCCGCCCTACAACATCGAGCAGCTCGGCGACGACGGCCTGCGCATCACGCTGGCGGTCGCCGGCTTCACCCGCGACGATTTGTCGATCCAGCTGGAGGACAGCCAGCTGGTCATCCGCGGCAAGCAGCAGGACGACCAGGCGCGCGTCTACCTGCACCGCGGCATTGCGGCGCGGCAGTTCCAGCGCAGCTTCGTGCTGGTCGACGGCATCGAGGTGATCGGCGCCGATCTCGACAACGGCCTGCTGCACATCGATCTGAAGCGCCCGCTGCCCGAGTCGCGCGTTCGCACGATCGAGATCAAGCCCGCGGCCAAGGCCAAGCGGGGTACGGCGACCATCGAGGTCGAAACCGACAAGGCGAAGTGAAACCATGATCGCCATCGAAAAGCTTCGTGCGCTGTCGACGACCGACTTCGCGTCGCTCGGCATGAGCGATCTCGCCTACGTCAAGCCGGTGCACGCCGACGGCCAGGCCCGCTACGCCATTCACGCCGCCGACGGCACGCAGATGGCGGTGGTCGACGGCCGCGAGGTCGCGCTCGCGGCCGTCCGCCAGCACGACCTGGAAGCCGTCGACGTTCACTGACCCGGAGTCAGGCGTCAGGAGTCAGAAATCAGGAGAAGTCGCGCGTCGGGAGTCCGCCCCTGACCCCTGACTTCTGTTTCCCGACTCCTGTTACGCGGCGTGGCTCGCGGTGGTTTCCGTGAGCACGGCATAGAGCGCGTCGGCCGAGTCCGAGCCGCGCAACTTCTCGCAGATCGACCGATCGCGCAGCAGGCGCGACACCCGGGCGAGCGCTTTGAGGTGATCGGCGCCGGCCGCCTCCGGCGCCAACAGCACGAAGATCAGGTCGACCGGCTGCTCGTCGATCGCTTCGAAATCGATCGGGCGGTCGAGCTTGGCGAACAGCCCGTGGAGCCGCTCGAGGCGCGGCAGCTTGCCGTGCGGGATCGCGATGCCGGCACCGACGCCGGTGGTACCGAGACGCTCGCGCTCGAGCAGGACCTCGAAAATGTCGCGCTCGCCGATGCGGCCCTTGAGCTCGGGCATCTCGGCGGCGCGCTTGGCCAGCTCTTGAAGCGCTTGCTTCTTGGTCGCGGCGCGCAGATTCGCGACGACGCCTTCGGGCCGGAGCAGCTCGCCGATGTCCATGATCCCCGTGCTACTTTCGCTTGGCGGCGGCCACGCCGGCCGCGCCACTGTCGATCGTCGTCCGGTTGCCGTGCGGATCGATCCAGCCGACGTTGCCGTCGGACCGCCGGTAAACCAGGTTGAGGCCGCCGTGGCCGGCGTGCCGAAACAGCAGCGCCGGCTCCACGCCGAGATCGAGGCGCATCACCGCCTCGCCGACGCTGAGCGTGAGAATCTCGGTCGTCATCTCGGCGACCACCGCCGGCTGCGTGCCCGCGCCGGCATCGGCGTCGTCACCGTCGTCGGGTTCGGCGGCGAGCACGTAGGACTGCGCCGTCACCGCCTCGACCTTGTCGCGCTCGCGCTCCTTATGGTGATCGCGCAGCCGCCGCTTGTAGCGCCGCAGCCGCTTGGCGACGTGCTCGACCGCAGCGTCGCCGGCGCCGTACGCGTCGGCAGCGAGCGCCTGGCCCTGCACCAGAATGCCGCGCCCGACATGCACCGAGACGTCGGCGCGGAACAGATGCGCTTCGCGCGTGAACACGATCTGACTCTCGAGCGGATTGGAAAAATACTTGCTGACAGCGGCGGTCAAGGCGCTTTCCATGTGGCCGCGCAACGCTTCCCCGACCTCGATCTGCTTGCCCGTTACCGTGATGTGCATTCGAGCCGGGCTCCAACGCGGGCGCCCTGAAAGGCGGGCACCATAGGGGCGGGTATAGGGTGAGTCAAGTGTGGCTCCGGGGCCGCCCGTGGCACCAGAACACGCCCTCCTCGAGGGCCAGCGCGAGCGCCGTTCTTCCAGTGACAACAAGGGCTTGCGGGATGGTTGCGGCGTGGCTCGTCAGCGCCGCAACGCCTTGTCGCGGCGGCGCTGCACCGATGACGGAATGCGCATCGCCTCGCGGTACTTCGCGACCGTCCGGCGGGCGATGTCGACCCCATCCTTGAGCAGGATCTCGACGATCTTGTCGTCCGACAGCACATCATCGGGCGCCTCGTTGTCGATCAGCCCTTTGATACGGAAACGCACGGACTCGGCCGAATGTGCCATGCCGCCCGCGGACGACGCGATCGCCGAGGTGAAAAAATATTTCAGCTCGTAGATGCCGCGCGGGCTGGCCATGTACTTGTTGGTGGTGACGCGGCTGACCGTGCTCTCGTGCATGCCGATCGCTTCGGCGATGTCGCGCAGGATGAGGGGCCGCAGATATTGCACGCCATGCAGAAAAAACGCCTCCTGCTGACGCACGATCTCGGTCGCGACGCGAAGGATCGTGTTGGCGCGCTGGTGCAGTGACTTCACCAGCCAATTCGCCGACTGCAGCCGCTCCGACAGGTAGTCCTTCTCCTCGCGTTTGAGCGAGCCGCGCGCGATCCGGCTGTAGTAGCGCGTGTTGACCAGCACGCGCGGCAGCGTGTCGGCGTTGAGCTCGATCAGCCAGCCGCCGCCCGGCAGCGTCCGCATCAGGATGTCGGGCGTCACCGCTTGGGCCAGCTCGCGATCGAACGCCTCGCCGGGCTTCGGGTTGAGCGCGCGAATCTCGGCGATCATCTGGTGGAGGTCATCGGTATCGACGCCGCACAGCCGGCGCAACGCGTCGTAATCGCGCGCCGCCAGCAGCTGGAGGTTGGCGATCAGCGCCTCCATGCAGGGATCCCAGCGGTTGCGATCCTTGAGCTGAAGCGTCAGGCATTCGGCGAGGTTGCGCGCGAACACGCCGGCCGGGTCGAAGCGCTGCAGCTGCGCCAAGGTCGCCTCGACCCGCTCGACCGGGCAATTGAGCAGCTCGGCGACCTGGCTGGTCGGCCCGGTGAGATAGCCGGCATCGTCGATCAGGTCGATCAGATGCAGCCCGATCATGCGGTCGACCGGGTCGGTGAGGTCGACGCTGAGCTGGCTGGTCAGATGCTCGCGCAGCGAGACCTCGCGGCTCAGCGTCTGCTCGAGCCCGAACTCCGCGTCGTCGAAATCGCTGCGGCCGCCGCGTGCCGAACCGAAGCCGGCTTCGACGTAGCCGATGTCGGTGCCGTCGTCGGCGGGCTCGGCCGCGCCCGACCCGATGTCGAGCGGCGAATTGTCCTCCGACGGCATGGTGTCGGCGCCGACCAGGTCGGCGCTGTCGCGCGCCGGCTGCTCGTCGGCGCCGGCGTCGATCGTCGGCTCGGGCTCGGGCCCGTCGCGCTCCGCCTCCTCGCGCTCGAGCAAGGGATTCTGCTCGAGCTCGGTTTCGACGTAGAGGCTGAGCTCCAGGTTCGACAGCTGCAGCAGCTTGATCGCCTGCTGCAGCTGCGGCGTCATCACCAGCGCTTGGGTCTGCCGGAGGTCGAGACGTTGGGTGAGCGCCATGGCGGTCGACTACAGGCTGAAGCGCTCGCCGAGATAGACCCGCCGCACGTCCTTGTGCGCGACGATCTCCGAGGGGGCGCCCTCCATCAGCACGCTGCCGTCGTGCATGATGTAGGCGCGGTCGACGATATCCAGGGTCTCGCGCACGTTGTGGTCGGTGATCAGCACGCCGATGCCGCGGTCCTTGAGATGCGACACCAGATCGCGGATATCGCCGACGGCGATCGGGTCGATGCCGGCGAGCGGCTCGTCGAGCAGGATGAAGGCCGGCTGCGACGCCAGCGCGCGGGCGATCTCGACGCGCCGCCGCTCGCCGCCCGACAGCGCCAGCGCCGAGGTGCGCCGCAGATGGTCGATCGAGAATTCACCGAGGAGCTCATCGAGCAACGTCTCGCGCCGGTCGCGATCGGGCTCGACGACCTCGAGCACGCTGCGGATGTTGCCCTCGACCGTCATGCCCCGGAAGATCGACGCTTCCTGCGGCAGGTAGCCGATGCCCAGGCGGGCGCGGCGGTACATCGGCAGCGCCGTGATGTCCTGGCCGTCGAGCAGCACGGTGCCGTAGTCGGGCGCGATCAGCCCGATGATCATGTAGAAGCACGTCGTCTTGCCGGCGCCGTTCGGCCCGAGCAGGCCGACCGCCTCGCCGCGCTCGACGTTGATCGAGACGTCGCGCACCACCGGGCGCTTCTTGAACTGCTTGCCGAGATTGAGCGCGACCAGGCCGGGGTTGTCGGCGACCAGGCGCGGCCCCGTCGCCTCGCCCGCCGGGCCGCCGGCGGCAGGCTTCGCCGCCATCGGCCGCAGGTCGACCAGCGTCGCGCCGATCGGCTTGACCTCGGCCGTCCGCGGCGGCGCCGGCTTGGCCTCGGCGCGCCCGACCTCAGCCGGCTTGAGCGCGGCCGGCGGCGCCACGGGCCTGACCATGGCCGGCGCGGCGACCACCGGCGTGATATCGGCCGGCTTGACCTCGACGGGCTTGATCGCGACGGGCTTCGTCTCGGCGGGCTTCGCCTCGGCCGATTTGGCCTCGACCGGTTTGGCCTCGATGGGTTTGTGCGCGACGGGCTCGACCGTGGCCGCTGTGGGCGCGACGATCGCGGTCGCGAGCGCGGGCGCTGCGATGTCGGGCGCCGGGGTCGCCGCCGACGCGGCGTCGACCGGAGCGGCGTCGAGCGGCGCCATCTCCGGCGCGGCCGGCGGC
>JACQAI010000304.1 GCA_016195115.1 Pseudomonadota bacterium | reverse complement strand
CTGCGCCGGGCTCGATACGGTTCGCCTGATCACGAGCGGAACGGGCGGGGCGCGGGCGGGAGATCGAGCCTCGTCGGGGCACCCCCTCAAGGCTGGGAATGGCGCGGTTCCTGCTGAAGCACCTGCTGTTCCTCGGCGTGACTCTGGCGGCAGTGTCGCTGATCGTCTTCCTGTTGACCGAGCTGACGCCGGGCGACGTCGCGCGCAAGATCCTCGGCGCCTACGCGACCCCGGAGCAGGTCGAGCACCTGACCCGGGAGATGGGCCTCGATCGGCCGGTGCTCGCGCGTTACGTCGAGTTCGTCGGCCGGCTGGCGAGCGGCGACCTCGGCACCTCGACGCGCTTCAAGGTGCCGGTCAAGGACATCATCTTCGACCGGCTGGGCAACACCCTGTTCCTCGCCGCGATCGCGTTCGCCGTGATCGTGCCGCTCGCGATGCTGCTCGGCATCCTGGCCGGCATGCGCGAGGGCTCGCCGCTCGACCGCACGATCCTCTTGTTCGCCACCGTGACGGCCTCGGTGCCCGAGTTCGCCATGGGCGTGACGTTGGCCAGCATCTTCGTGGTCGCGCTCGGCTGGCTGCCCGGCACCGCGCCCTTGATCCCGCAGGGCCACTGGTCGGTGGCGGCCCAGCTCGTGCTGCCCGTCGCCGTGATCGTGCTCTTTGACCTGGGGTACGTCGTCTCGATGATCCGTGCATCGATGGTCGAGGTGATGCAGAGACCCTACATCCGCACCGCGCTGCTCAAGGGCATGAGCGTGCCGCGCCTGATCGTGCGCCACGCCTTGCGCAACGCCATGATCAACCCGGTGACCGTCATCCTGCTGCAGATCAACTACCTGGTCACCGGCGTGGTCGTGGTCGAGACCGTGTTCGCCTATCCGGGCTTCGGCCGCATGATGCTCGAGGCCACCTTGTTCAAGGACCTGCCCGCCGCGTCCGCCTCGGCCGGGGGTCGCTCGTTCGCCTGGTCGCTGCGGCTCGGCGAGTCGACGACTGCGCTGATCGGCCTGGCGCTGGTGGCGATCTGGATCGTTGCTGCACTGCTTGCCCTCGTGATCTCCCCCTACCCGCCCAACGCCAACGATCTTGCCGCGGTCGCCTCCCCCTATCCCTCGGCGCAACATTGGCTCGGCACCGACCATCTCGGCCGCGACATCCTCTCGCGCCTGCTGTGGGGCGCGCGCACCGTGCTGACGGTGGCGCCGATCGCGGTCGGCGGCGCGGCGCTGGTCGGCGTGCTCGCCGGCCTCGCCGCCGGTTATCTCGGCGGCGTCGCCGATCTGGCGATCAGCCGGGTGTGCGACATCGTGCTGTCGTTCCCGGTCATCATTCTCTACATGATCATCCTCGCGGTGTTCGGCTCCTCGGCGCTCAACATCATCCTGGTCGTCAGCCTGACCAAGGCGCCGATCGTCGCCCGCATCGTGCGCGGCCTGACCCTCGATTTGCGCGAGCGCGACTACGTCGCCGCCGCCAAGATGCGCGGCGAGCGCGCCCTCTACATCATGTTGGTCGAGATCCTGCCCAACGCGCGCGGGCCGCTGATCGTCGAGATGTGCCTGCGCCTCGGCTACACGACCATCACGATCGGCGTGCTCGGCTTTCTCGGCATCGGCCTGCCGCCGCCCGATCCCGATTGGGGCGGCATGGTCAAGGACACCTACGGCATGATCTCGGTGTGGCCGCACATGGCCTTGTTCCCGTGCGCCGCGATCTCGTCGGCCTCGGCCGCGCCGGCCGGATCGCCGGCGGCCGCATCCTGGTCGAGGGAAGCGACATCACCACGCTCAACGAAGCCGAGCTCCGAGGCGTGCGGGGCCGCAAGCTCGCCATGGTCTACCAGGATCCGGCGAGCAGCCTGAACCCGGTCATGACTGTCGGACGCCAGCTCATGGAGGTCCCGCTGCTGCACGGCGCCGACCGCGGCGCCGCGCGCCGGCGCGCGCTCGAGATGCTGCACGAGGTCGCACTGCCCGATCCCGAGCAGCTGTTCGAGCGCTATCCCCACCAGCTGTCGGGCGGCCAGCAGCAGCGCATCGTCATCGCGATGGCGTTGATCGCCGAGCCGGCCTTGCTCATCCTCGACGAGCCGACCACCGGGCTGGACGTGACGGTCGAGGCCGCGATCCTCGAGCTGGTGCGCCAGCTGCGCGCGCGCTTTGGCTCGGCGATCCTGTTCATCAGCCACAACCTCGGCACGGTGGCGCAGATCTGCGATCGCGTCGGCGTGCTGTACGGCGGCGAGCTGGTCGAGGTCGGGCCGATCCGCCAGGTCTTCCACAACCCGCGCCATCCCTACACGCGCGGCCTGTTCGATTGCCTGCCCGGCGGCGCCGACGACAAGCGCTCGCGGCGGCTCTCCGGCATCCCGGGGCACGTCGCCTCGCCGCGCGACCGGCCGCCGGGCTGCGGTTTTGCGACACGCTGCAGCTTCGTCGAGCCCGGGCGGTGCACCCGCGCGCCGACCCCGATCCTCGTCGCGTCGGGCGAGCCGGCGCACGGCGTGCGCTGCGTGCGCCAGGCCGAGCTGGCGCAGTGGTCGGCAACGCACGCGGAAGCAGTAGCCGAGCCGGCGCGCGCTGACGGACCCGCCGCCGTGACGGCGCAGGGCTTACGCAAGCTGTTCACGACGCGCGGTGTGTCGGGACGGCACCGCCCGCCGGTGGTCGCGCTCGACGGCGTCGACCTGGCGGTCGAGCGCGGCCGCACCTTGGCGATCGTCGGCGAGTCGGGCAGCGGCAAGTCGACCTTCGCGCGCATCCTGACCGGACTCGAGGTCGCGACCGACGGCAGCCTGCGTCTGGTCGACGACGAGGTCGCGCGCCTGCCGGTCGAGCGGCGCCCCCGCGCGCTCAAGCGCCAGCTCCAGATGGTGTTCCAGAATCCCGACGCGACGCTCAATCCCAGCCACACGGTCGGCTACGCGGTGGGACGCGCGGTGCGCAGACTAGAAGGCCTGAGCGGTGTCACGGCGAGCCACCGCACGGCACGTCTGCTCGAGATCGTGCAGCTGCCGCCCGAGCTCGCGGCGTCACGCCCGCACCAGCTGTCGGGCGGCCAGAAGCAACGCGTTGCGATCGCGCGCGCGCTCGCCGGCGAGCCCGCCATCGTGGTCGCCGACGAGCCGGTGTCGGCGCTCGACGTCTCGGTGCAGGCGAGCATCATCAACCTGATGACCGAGCTCCAGGCGGCGCGCGGCGCCACCCTGCTGTTCATCTCGCACGACCTCGCGGTGGTGCGCTATCTGGCGGACGCGGTCGCCGTGATGTATCTCGGCACGATCGTCGAGTTCGGCCGCGTCGACGAGGTGTTCGGGCCGCCCTGGCACCCCTACACCGAGGCGCTGCTCGCCGCGATGCCGGTCGCCGATCCCGACACGCCGACCGCCCGCATCGTGCTCGACGGCCCGCCGCCGAGCGCGGTCGCGCGCCCGCGCGGCTGCCCGTTCGCACCGCGTTGCCCGCGCAAGCTCGGCGACGTGTGCGACACGCCCGTGCCGGAGCGGCGCCTGTCGGCGACCCACGTGATCCGCTGTCATCTCGACGATTTCAAGCTCAGCGCAACGCCGTCCACAGCAGCGTCAGGCCGGAGACCAGCATCAGGCCGTCCATCATCAGACGAAACGAGTCCGGATTGAGGCGCAGCACGAAACGCTTGGCGGCGAATGACCCGACCATCAGCGACGCGCCCGTGATCAGACCCTTGCCGATCACGTCGGTTGGCAGCGCACCGAGCTCGCGGAAGGTCAGGATCTTGGCGATGTAGATGGCCAGCGAGCCGGCTGCCTCGGTGGCGAGGAAGGCCCCCTTCACCAGGCCGTAGGCGAGAAACACCGGCACGCTGATCGGCCCAGTCGAGACCACGATCCCGGTCAGATAACCGATCACGGCGCCGAACACCGCCAGCTGCCACGGCCGCACCGTGAGGGCTTGCGCCGCCAACCAGCGCCGCAACGGAATCATGAGGATGAAGAAGCCGCCAAGCGCACCGTCGATCAATCGCGCGGGTAACGCCACGAGCGTGCCGGCACCGAGCGCCGCCGCCGGCGCCGCGGTCGCGGCGTAGATCGCACAAGCGCGCCAGTCGACTTCGCGCCACCAGCTCAAGATGCGCGCCACATTCGCCATCAGGGCGGCGATTGCCATGATCGGCACCGCCTCCTTGGGCCCAAACGTCAGCACGAGCACCGGCACCAGCATGATCGACGAACCGGTCCCGATGATGCCGCTGATGGTGCCGGCGATCAGTCCAACCGCGAGGACAAAGAAAAATTCCATCGGATTGCGGCAGCCGGTCGCCCGAAGGCGACTCTCAGCCGAGCCGGCCGTAGCGGCGGAGCTTGAGGTTGTCGCTGCTCACCGTGCCGGGCTTGGTGTCGTAACCGAGCAGCGCGATCAAGCGGGGCCGGGCTCCTTCAATGGGCGTCACGCGGTGAATCGACCAGCGGCCCTGGAACAGCGCCAGGGTGCCGGGCTGCATGTCGAGCCGGATCACCCCGTCGCGGCCGCCGTCGAGCAGGCGCTCGATCGCGGCGTAGTGAGGATCATCGGCGCTGCGGATGCGCGGCACGAACTCGAACGCGCCGCCGGCGACGCACTCCTGCAGCAGGATCGAGACCACGAAGTCGGTCTGGTCGAAATGCCACAGCAGATGCTCGTCCGCGGTCATCACCGCGATGTTGAGCGCGCCCAGCAGGTCGGCGTAGCGGTAGAGCCGTTCGACACCGAGCGCGGCGCCGATGAAGTCGAGCACCGTCTCGCTCTCGTAAAGGGCACGGATCGGCGAGTCGGGCGGGATCAGGTCGTAGGCGACCGCGCCGACCGAGGTGGTCTGCAGTCGGCGCTTGGGATGGCCTTCCGGTAAACTTTCGTCGGGCGGCGCCAGGTAGCAGGTCGAGCGGCTGCCGGCAAGGCGATGGGCGCGCGGCGCCAAGCGCGCGCCCTCGTCGGCGGCCGCGGCGATCGCGTCGGGCTTGAGAAACCCCGGCAGCATGCAGGCACCGGTGCGTGCGAGCTGCGCCCGGCAGTCGGCGATCAGGAGGTCGCCGCCCGGCGACGCCAGCGCCGCGATCGGATAGCGCTCGAGATCGATGAGGCTAGGTAGCATTCCCAACAAAGTGACCCACCATCGCCGTCATTGCGAGCGAAGCGAAGCAATCCAGAGTCGCGTCACCGCCCTCTGGATTGCTTCGTCGCTGCGCTCCTCGCAATGACGGAACGTGGTGAGACATGAGCGGAATGTGCTGACCGTAGATCAGGTCGCGATCGCATAGTCCTTGCAGTTCAGGTAACCGGTCGGGTGCATCTGGAAGCCCTTC
>JACQAI010000303.1 GCA_016195115.1 Pseudomonadota bacterium | reverse complement strand
TGCTCTTGGCGTCCTTGAGGGTGAGCTCCATCCAGCCCTCGGTCTTGTCACGCTTGACCGCGTAGTACGCCAAGGTCATGCGTGCCAGATCGGCCCAGGCGACGCGCGCGCTGCGGAAGCTCGTCAACGTGATCGCCTCGTCGTCGACCGATATGATCGAGCGATTGCGGTCGAGCGTGCGCACGACGAAGAACGTGCAGACCCCGGCGACGATGATCAGCGCGATCGCGATCGCGGTGCCAGGCGAGAAGAACAGCAGCGGCGGCACCGTCAGGAGCAGTCCGAGACCGGCGCGGATGTAGTCGCCGAACAGGCTTTGAGGCGGATAGCGGTGAACGCTCATGCGGTGCGCGCCTTGAAACGCAGGGGGCCGGCATTGGTCTTCTGCGCGCGCTCGCGCAGCGCCGGGTAGCGCGCGACCAGCGACGCGCATTCGGCCATCGCTTCGACGTCGTCGAACATCGGCACGCCGGCTGCCTCCATCTGGGCGAACCACTCTGCCTTGCCGCTGATCGTGCCCATCATGCTGTGCAGCACCGGCAGCGGCGCCGTCGCGGCGATGCGCGCCAGCGCCGTGACGACCGGCCCGGCATCGACCATGAAGGGCACGACGTGGATCATCAGGACGGCGTCGAAGTGGTCGCGCGCCGCGAACGCTTGCTCGAGCGTCGGACCGAACCGATCCTCGCGCGCATCGGCCAGGAGATCGAGCGGATTGGCGACCGACGCCTCGGCCGGAAACAGCGCGCGCAGCCTGTCGGCCATCTCGGGCGGCAGCGCCGGCAGCTCGAGACCTTCTGTCGCCGTGCGATCGGCGCACACGACCCCCGGTCCGCCCGAGTTGGACAACAGCAGCATGCGCTTGCCGAAGCCCTGCGGAAACCGGCCGAAGCCCTTGGCGGCGAGCAACAGCCGGCGCAGCGACTCCACCCGCACGATGCCGCACTCGGCGAGAAACTCGTCGATCTCCTGGTCGGTGTTGGCGACCGCGCCGGTATGTGCGGCAGCGGCCCGCGCGCCGGCCGCGGTGCGGCCGCCGAACAGGACGACCACCGGCTTGGTCGCGGCGACGGTGCGCGCGATGCTGCGGAAGCGCGCCGGATCCTCGATCGCCTCGACGTATAGCATCACCGCACCGATCGCGGGATCGCGGCCGAGATGATCGAGATAGTCCTCGACACCGAGATGCATGGCGTTGCCAACCGAGACCAGGGTGGCGACCGGCAGCGCCATGCGATGGGAGGCGGCGATCACCTCCTCGGCGATCGCGCCCGACTGGCTGACGAACCCGATCGCGGTCTCGCCGTGCTTGGCGCCGCGCGGCATGTCGCGCAGGAAGGTTGCGGCGAAGCGATTGGCGGTCGGCAGGTGGATGATGCCGGCGCAATTGGGCCCCGCGATCGTGATGCCGTGCGCGGCGGCGATCGCGCGCACCTCGGCATCGCGCGCGCGGCCGGGCTCGCCAGCCTCGGCGAAGCCGCCCGGCAGGATCAGGAGATTCTTGTGGCCGGTGCGCGCGGCCTCGCGCACGACGTCGGGGATCGCGTCGGGCCGGATCACCACCACGACGAGGTCGGCCGCCGCCGGCAGCGCGCTCAACGACGGCGCCACCGGCAGATCGAACAAGGTGCCGCCTTTCGGATTGATCGGCAGGATCGTGCCGGCATAACCGCTGACCCGCAGGTTGTGCAGGATGGCGCCGCCCGACGAGGTCGGGCGATCACCCGCACCGACGACGGCGATGCTGCGCGGTGCGAAGAACGGACGCAGGTCGCGCGCCATCAGATCTCCAAGGTCGCGGTCACCGGCACGTGGTCGGTCGCCGGCATCCAGTCGCGCGCGGCGCGCGCGACGTGATGCTCGCGCAGGCCGCGGGCGAGCACCGGCGTGACCCAGACGTGATCGAGCCGGCGGCCGCGATCGCTTTTCGCCCAGTCGCGGTTGCGATAGCTCCACCAGCTGTAGAGTTTCTCCGTCTCAGGGACAAAGTGCCGGATCGCGTCGACCCAGCCGAGCGTGGCCTGCAGGCGGCCGAGCAGCTCGACCTCGACGGGCGTATGGCTCACCACCTTGAGGAGCTGCTTGTGCGACCACACGTCGTTCTCGAGCGGCGCGATGTTGAGGTCGCCGACCAGGATCATCGGCCGGTCGCGCGGCGCCTCGGCCGCGAACCACGCCGTGGTCTCTTTCAGGAAGCGCAGCTTGTGCTTGAACTTCGGATTGACCTTGGGGTCGGGTACGTCGCCGCCCGCCGGGACGTAGAGGTTATGTACCTCGATGCCGTCGGTGCGCACTGCGATGTGTCGGCAGTCCTGCTTGCCGCACCAGCTGCGGCTGGTGCTTGCCTCGAATGGCCGTGTCGAGAAGATCGCGACGCCGTTGTAGCTCTTCATACCGTGGACGACGCTGTGCGGCAGGCCCATTGCCTCGATCTCGGCGCGCGGGAAGTGCTCGTCGGGGACCTTGGTCTCCTGCAGGCACAGCACGTCGGGCTGATGCTCGGCGATGAAGCGCTTGAGACTGTCGAGGCGCAGTCGGACCGAGTTGACGTTCCAGCTCGTCACCTTCAGCCGCATCGGGCGATCCCCGGTCTGCGCTGTCGCGACGCCGCGGTCAGCCGATCGTGATCTTGAGCGTGTCGACGCCCTCGACATAGCCCTCGAGCAGATCGCCCTTGACCACCGCCGCGACGCCTTCGGGCGTGCCGGTGTAGATCAGGTCGCCGGCGGCGAGCTCGACCAGCCCGGAGAGGTAGTTGATGGTCTCCGGGATATTCCAGATCAAGTCCTGGATGTCGCCCTTCTGGCGCTCCTTGCCGTTGACCTTGAGCCAGATCGCGCCCTTGGCGACGATCCCGGTCTTGCTCACCGGATGGATCGCCGTGCACGGCGCCGAGTGATCGAAGCCCTTGCCCATGTCCCAGGGCCGACCCTTGTCGCGCGCCTGGCCCTGGAGATCGCGACGCGTCATGTCGAGCCCGACGGCGTAGCCGAAGATGCAGTCGTTGGCCTTGGCGACTGCGATATCGGCGCCGCCGCTCTTGAGCGCGACCACGAGCTCGATCTCGTGGTGCAGATTCTTGGTCTGCGGCGGATACGGCATGACGGAATTGTTGGGTACGATCGCGTCGGCCGGCTTCATGAAGAAGAACGGGTCCTCGCGTGTCGGGTCGCTGCCCATCTCACGGGCATGCGCGGCGTAATTGCGCCCGACGCAATAGATGCGCCGGACCGGGAATGGATCGCCCCCGACCACCGGAATGGCGGTCACGGGCAGGGCGGGAATGGCATACTTCATGGCAGCGGCACACCCTCGTCGTCACAAGCAGCGGAACGCCTGAGGGGTATGCGGTTTTTCGCGCCCTGACAAGGCGCGAAACGCCGGCGGCGCGGGGCGTGCGAGCCGGCGCGAGCGCGCCGGCCGCGACCGGCCTCAGGCCGCCTTGAGGGTGACGAGGAAGCCCTCGACCTTGCCGCGCAGGACCTCGGACTGGCGCGCCAAGTCCTCGGCCGAGCCGAGCACCTGGGTGGCCGCGCTGCCGGTCTCGCTGGCGGCCGAGGTCACGCCGGCGACGTTTTTCGCGACTTCCTCGGTGCCGGCGGCCGCCTGCTGGACGTTGCGCGCGATCTCGCGGGTTGCCGCCCCCTGTTCCTCGACCGCGCCGGCGATCGCGGTGGCGATCTGGCCCATCCGCATGATGGTCTCGCAGATCGTACCGATGTCCCGCGCGGCCTGTCCGGTGGTTGCCTGGATCGCCTTGACCTGGCTGTCGATCTCCTCGGTCGCCTTGGCGGTCTGGCTGGCCAAGTTCTTGACCTCGCTGGCAACCACCGCAAAGCCCTTCCCGGCCTCGCCGGCGCGCGCCGCCTCGATCGTGGCGTTGAGCGCCAGCAGGTTGGTCTGGTTGGCGATCGAGGTGATCAGCCCGACCACCTCGCCGATCTTCTGCGCCGCGCCCGCGAGCTGCTGCATCGAGCCGTTGGTGCGCTCGGCATCCTGGACCGCCTGATCGGCGACCTTGGTCGAGTCCGAGACCTGGCGCAGGATTTCCGAGATCGAGGCGGAAAGCTCGTCGGCCGCCGCTGCCACGGTCTGGACGTTCGAGGAGGCTTCCTCCGACGCCGAGCTCACGACGCCGGCCTGCCGGCTGGTCTGCTCGGCGGTCGCCGACAAGGTCTGGGCGGTCGCGCGCATCTGGCCGGCGGCGGTCGCGACGGCGTTGACCACGCCTTCGACGCTGCCTCGGAAATCGTCGGCGAGATCGGCCAGCTCCTGGCGCTTCTCGGCGGCGGCGCGCGCCGCCGCCGCGGTCTTGTCGGCCTCGAGCCGCGCGATCTCGATCGCATTGTCCTTGAACACCTGGACCGAGCGCGCCATGGCGCCGAGCTCGTCCTTGCGCTCGACGCCGATCACGGCGACCGCGGTGTCGCCGCCGGCCAGCCGGCCCATTGCCTGGCCGAGCCCGATGATCGGCCGCGCGACACCGCCGCCGACCAGCCATGCTGCCACGGCGACCAGCAGCGTGATCGCGCCGACGACGACGAGCATCAAGCGCGTGGCGTCGTCGCGGCCGGCATCGAAGCGCTCCTTGGTCGCGGTGTAGTCGCTGCGGATGCGCTGCGCGATGCGCTCGAGCACCGGCTCGACCGTGGCGTAGGCATCGCTCAAGCGCTTGGTGTCGCCGACCAACCCTAGCGTGCCCTGGATCAGCGCCAGGAAGTCGCGCTCGTAGGCCGCGATCTTGGTCTTGACGTCGGCTTGGACGTCGGCCGGCAGCGCCGCGGCCGGCAGCGCGACGCCGAACTCGACCACGCGCTTCTGCAGGTCGCCGCCGTATTTCGCGTCCTGACGCATGATGAAGTCCTTTTCGTGGCGCCGCATCATCAGCATCAGGACCAGGAGGCGCGGTTCGTCGTGCTTCTGCAGGCTGGTCTCGGCGTCATGGACCGATTTGCGCAGCGCGTCCTGGAGCCCCTGGTTCTCGTTGAGGCCGATCTGCTTGGCCGCGGCCACCACGCTCGCGAAGCGCTGGCCATAGTCGACGACGCCGGCGCGAACGTTGCGCAGATCGGCGAGCAGCGTGCTGTCGGTGAGCAGCCCCGATAGCTGATCGAGGCGATCGAGCGCCGCCTTGGTGACGACGGCGTGGCGTGCGACCGGCTCTTCGGAGCGGCGCAGCAGGAAGTCCTTCTCGAGCCGGCGCGCCTGGAGCAGGTCGATCTCGGCGTTCTGCAGCGCGGCTTGACTGGCGGTGGCGCGATCCATGCCGGCTTGGAGCCGCGCCTCGGCGAGGCTGTTGGTGTAGTAGGCCGCCGCAACGATCGCCAGCCCGATCACACCGATCGCGCCGACCAGCAGGATCTGGGCCCGCAGGCCGATCCGCGACAGTAGTGAAGACAGTATTCCCATGGCTGCGCCCCCTCCGCGGCGCGGCTCCGGTCTCGCGCACTCGGCCGCATCGCTTATTCAGAACGATAGAACGTAGCCCGGATTCTTTAAATTGCGCTTATCTGTTTGATACCCAGACCGTGGCGATCTCGGTTGCAGGGACGCGAGGTCGCACCCGCCTTCAGCTAGAACAGCCGGAGCCGCCCGGCGACGATGCCGAGGGGCCATCGCCCGGCCTCGAACAAGCTGAATTTGGCGCCGAAGAGGTGGTCGGCGGCACTGCCGGCGGCGGCCGCGAGCGCCGCCAGATAGCAGGCCTGGGCGCCGGCGCCGGCGGCCGCGCGCGCCAGGGCATCGTCGGCGACACCCGCCGACGCCAGGGCGTGCGCCGCCCGGTCATGCGCGGTCTCGGACGCGCACATCATCGCCTCGGTCAGCGCGGCGAGCAGCGGCGCACGCGCATGGCGTGACGTCGCGGCATCGAGCAACCGATGCCGCAGGCGCTCCTCGGCGTGCCACCAGGCGGGATCCCAATCGGGGGCGTCGGCCAGCGCCTTGGCCTGCGGCCAATCGGCGACGCCGTCGATCGGCAGACCGGCGAAGCCGAGGCCGCGGAGATAGTCGCCGGCGGCGCCGCGTCCGGCGGCGCCGAGCGGCGCACCGACGGCGGCGAACCACGGCGCCGCCCGGGCACGCTCGACCAGCGCGGCGACAGCCTCGAGCGTCGCCACGGCGCGGTCGCTAGGCCGCTTCGGGCACCGTCGGCAGCGTGAGTTTGAGGTGATCCTCGACCAGCGCGCGGGCACGCGCGATGAAGTCGGCGCGCATCTCCTCGTTGGAGCGCTGCTTGATGCCCCAGCGCCGGTAGAGCGCGTTGTTCTTCGAGCCCTTGCGGCCGAAGAACGGCGGCAGATACGGGAAATAGTGGTCGATCGCCGCCTGTACCTTTGCGCGACCCTCCGGCGTCTGACACAGCTCGGTACAAAAATCCTTGCCGAATTGGGCGTGGAAGCGCTCCTCCGGCATGGTCATGCGCGCGAGGTTGCGCAGCGGCTGGAAGGTGCACTGCAGGAGATCCTCGACCTGCAGGATCTCGGCGAGATCGGCGAGCAGCTTGATGACGCAGAACTCTTCCCAGGTTTTGAGCGGGAACTCGAAGATCGACAGCGGCGGGTGCTTCTCCGGCGTCATGTCGTCGGCCGGGATACCGATCTGCTCGCCGAGCTCCTTGAAGCGCACGTGGTGGCCGTACTCCTCCATCGCGACGCGGCAGGTCAGCCACTTGGCGTAGGGCGTCGGCGCATACTGGATCGCCGGCTCGTCGAACACCTGCGCACCGTAGAGTTCGTTGACCGCGTGGCTGACCACGATCTTGCGCACCAGATCCTGAAACTCCTCGGGCGCCGACTTGAGCGCGTCGGCGGTGGCGATTTGCGGCGGCGTGATCTCGGTCATCGCAGATCCTTGGCTACACGATGGGGTCGCTGGCGAACGCCTCGAGGTCGGTCTCGAGCTTGGTGAGGTGCGGCGCGAACGTCTGGCGCACGGCGGCATCGAAGTCCTGGCCGCGCTCGGCGACGAAGCGGGCTACCGGCCGCGGCTGGCTCATCAGGAAGACCTCGCGACCGCGCACCGCGAACAGCTGGCCGGAGATGTCCTGCGCCTTGGGCGAGCACAGATAGGCGACGAACGCCGCGACGTCGGCGGCCGGCACGGTCAGCGCGCCCTTCTTGTAGGCTTCCTGCGCCGGATTGGCGGGCTTGATCGACTCGGTGACGCGGGTCGCGGCGAACGGCGCCACGGCGTTGCACGTCACGCCGGAGCGCGCCATGTCGTGCGCGATCACGCGGGTCAGCCCGAACAGCCCGGCTTTGGCCGAGGCGTACGGCGACTGCCCGAAGTTGCCGTACAGGCCGGCGGTCGAGACGATGTTGACGATGCGGCCCCAGGCGTAGGGTTTGCCGCCGCGCTCGGCCTTGACCTGGTCGCGCATCACCGGCGTTGCGGCGCGCGCGACGTAGTACGCGGCCGACAGGTTGGTGCGCAGCACCGCCTCCCAGTCGCCCGGATCGGATTTGAAGATGAAGCCGTCGCGCAGGATCGCGGCGTTGTTGACCACGATGTCGAGGCCGCCGAATTTCTTCACCGCCAGCGCGACCGCGCTCTCGCCGGCGCTCGGGCTCGCGATGCTCTCGCTGAACGCCACCGCCTTGGGCAGCGCCGCCGCGAGCTTCTCAGCCGCCGCAGGATCGGCGCCCTCGCCGTTGATCGCGGTGCCGCAGTCGGCGATCACGACGGCGGCGCCGCACGCCGCCAAGGTTTCGCTGATCGCCCGTCCGATGCCGGCGCCGCCGCCGGTCACCAACGCAACCCGCCCGCTCAAGTCGACCTTGGTCATGGCGTGCCTCCCAATGCGGTTTTTTCTGCTTCGGTGTAGAACGCGTCGGCGTGGATGTCCTCGCGGCGGATGCCGCGCCCGGCCAGCAGCATGCTCGCGGCCTCGACCATTGGCGGCGGTCCGGCGAGATAGGCCTTCATGCCGTCGACGTCGCCGAGCTCGGCGTCGACGACCCGATGGACGAAGCCGGTGCGGCGCGTGGTCGGGCCGCTGGGCTCCGACAGCACGGGCGTCATACGGAAGTTGTCGTGGGCGGCGGCGAGCGCGCGCAACGGCGCCTCATGATAGAGATCGCGCTCGTCGCGCACGCCGAAATAGAGGCGGATATCTTGGCGCATGCCGCGCGCCAGCGCGGTCTCGACGATCGATTTGATCGGCGCCAAGCCCGAGCCGCCGGCGATCGCGACGATCGGGCCGGTGTGCTGCTCGCGCAGATAGGACGTGCCGAACGGTCCTTCGATCGCGACCCGGTCGCCGGGCTTGAGCTGGGTCGCAGCATAGACGCTGGCGGTGCCGCCGCCGAGCTGGCGGATGTGGAACTCGAGCCCGTCCTGGTCGGGCCGGTTGGCCATCGAGTAGTCGCGCGCCGGCAGACCCTTGAAGGTGACGCGCGCGTACTGTCCGGCCGAAAAGGCGAACGGGCCGCCCGACAGGATGTCGAGACGCACGATGCGGATATCGTGCGTCGCCGGCTCGAGCGCGGTGACCCGGCAGATCATCTGGCGCAGCGGATGAACCACCACCTCGTCGGCCTCGAGCCAGGCGACCTCGGCGTCGCTCCACGGCATGGCGCGACACGCCAGGATCAAGCCGTCGGCCCGCTCGGCGGCGGTCAGGGCATACTCGGAGTAGGGTGCGAGCTCGATGTCGCCGGCGTATTGGCGCGACTTGCAGGCGCCGCAATTGCCCGACTGGCAGCCGTGCGGGTACGCCACCCCCTGGGCCAAGGCGGCGGCCAGGATGGTCTGCCCGGGCTCGACCGCGACCGGGCTGTCGGACTGACGGATACGCACCTGAAACGCCATCGGCTGGCGCCGCTCCGGGGATTTCTCCTATGATTACAATATAAACGGGTTAGGTGGGATTGCCAATTGTTGGATATGCCAACAAGCGTGCCGGACCTGCCCCCGGACCCCGGCGGGGCGCCGTGAGCGAGACCGTTCCGGACCCGAAGCGCAGCCTTGATTTCGGCATCCTGACCGGGCTGATCGGCTATCAGCTGCGGCGTGCCCAGGTCGCCGTATTCGGTCATTTCGCCGATGCGTTCAAGGACCTCGACCTGACGCCGGGGCAGCTCGGTGCGCTCGCCCTGATCCACGGCAACCCGGGGTTGAGCCAAAGCGCGCTCGGCGGCGCGCTCGGGGTCGACCGCTCGACCGTGGTGCCGCTGATCGATCGGCTCGAGACCCGCGCTTTGGTGGTGCGGGCGCCCAGCCCGAAGGACCGCCGATCCCACGCCCTGCAGCTGAGCCCCGCCGGGGCCCGCCTGCTGGCCGAGGCCGAGGCGCGGGTGCGCGCCCATGAGGCGGTGATCGCCGCGCGCCTGAGCGAACCCGAGCGTCGCACCTTGCTCGAGCTGCTGGCGCGGATCGGCGCCGGTTGAGTCGACTTAGTTGATCTAGGCGGCGCGGCCCGCGGCCGCGGATTGCCGGCGCATGGCGCGGGCCCGCGTGGCGTCGCCGAAGGCTGCAAACAAGGCCTGTGACAGCGCGTCCTCGGCCAAGCGTGCCTCGGGGTGCCATTGGACGCCGAGCGCGAACGCCGGCGCATCCTTGACGCGTACCCCCTCGATGGTGCCGTCGGCGGCGACCGCCTCGACGATCAGGCCGTCGGCGACACGATCGATCGCCTGGGCGTGCAGCGAGTTGACCATGACCTCGGCGGCGCCGCCCGCCAGGCGCGCGATGAAACCGCCGGGGGTCAGCCGCACCAGATGGCGCGGGTCGGCGCGGTGGGCGCGCGGCAGCTCGCGGCTGGAGCGGTGGTCGATCCGCCCGGGCAGCTCGTGGACCAGCTGGTGCAGGCTGCCCCCGAGCGCGACGTTGAGCTCCTGGTGGCCGCGGCAGATCGCGAACACCGGCACGGCCGCGGCGATCGCGGCGCGGATCAACGGCAGCACGGTGGCGTCGCGGCAGGGGTCGTGCAGGGTGCCCTCGCGCGACGGCTCGCCGCCGTAGTGGTGCGGCTCGACGTTGGACGGGCTGCCGGTGAACAGCAGGCCGTCGAGGCTGGCGAGCAAGGTATCGAGGCAGACCCCCGAGCCGGCCGCCGGGACCAGGATCGGCAGGCCGCCGACGCCGCTGACCACGCAGTTGACGTAGCGGTCGGAGACCGTGTGGAAGGGCATCTCGTGGAATTCCCGCACACAGGCGGGGACACCGATCACGGGCAGCGGCAACGCGCTCATACGGCCTCGGACGACGCCAGGACTCTGCCCCGAATATCAGGCAGTTGCGCCATTATTGCAATGTGCGGGCCGAACCCGCCAATGAAATCCGCGTAACCCTGGTATGTCCGCCGCGGCGGCGCGCCGCGGCTCAATTCTGTGGCGGCGGCCGGCCGGGCCCGCCGACCGCAGTGAACTGGAACAGCTTGGGATCGAGCGTGACGTCGCGCTGCAGCTCCATCAGGGTCACCGTGGTTGCCTTGCGCTGCTGATCGATCACGGTCCACTGCTTGAGCGCCAGCGGGCGATCCGAGAAGGTCAAGATCAGGTCGCCCTGGTCGGCCTCCTTGGTCTGCACCAGGGTGATCCGCATGGTGCCGGGGCCGCGCTCGAACCGCGTGATCGTGACCTCGCCGCCGAACTTGAGATTGTCGCGCAGCAGCAACCCGAGCGGGGTCGAGTCGAGCGGCAGGTAGCTGGTCTGCTTGAGCAGCGAATCGTAATAGACCAGCGAGCCGCCGGTCGAGACCATCAGGACCGGGGTTGGCGGCTCATACTCGAAGCGCATCTTGCCGGGACGCGACAGGTAGAATTTGCCGCGCGCAACGCCGCCGTTGTCGCTGACTTGCAGGAACGTCGCCGTCGCGGTGCGCAGCGCGTTCAAGTAGCTCTCGACCCGGCCAACGTCGGCGCGGTCCTGATCGGACAGGGCGGCCGACTTGGGCGGCGCGGCGCGCCCGGCAGCGGGGAGCGCGGCGAGCGTCGCGAACGCGAGGCAGGCCACGAGGAAAACACGGAGGCGGGGCATGGCCGCCCTTATGTAGGCCGGGACCGGCGGGGCGCCAAGGCCGACCACGAAGCGGCACGGCGCGTGCTTCGGTCCCATCTCGAGCGGCCCCGGCCTTTGGGATAGTTATCCCTTCGCGCCGGCGGCGCGCCCCCGACTGGCTGTTAGCATCCGGGCGGGACTGCGTGCGCCGGGGAGGCACGGCACGGATGTCGAACTTGTCCAAGGTGGTGACCCGCTGGCTCAGCCGGCTCGACGGGAGGATCGCGGGCGTCACGCCGTGCCGGGCAACCGACCCGGAGACGCAATTTCGCCGCCTCGCGGAAGAGTCGCTGCAGGGCATTCTGGTCCATGACGGCAGGCGGCGGCTGTTCGCCAACCGGGCCTATGCCCGGATGTTCGGCTATCCCGACGTCGCCGCGGTGCTGGCCGCCGAGACCGTCGGCCAGCACGTCGTCCCGGCGGAGGACCTGCCCGCGCTCGAGGCCGAGTGGCGGCGCATTCTCGCCGGCCAGCAAACCTGGTTGCGCCAGCGTCATCGGCGCTGCCGGCTCGACGGCAGCCTGATGTGGGTCGACTTGCATCTCGGGCCGATCGTCTGGGAGGGCCGACCGGCGATCCACGGCATCCAGATCGACGTCACCCGCGAGGTCGAGGCCGAGGCCGAGCTGCAGCGCAGCGAGGTGCGGTTTCGCCGGCTGGCCGAGGAGTCGCTGCAGGGCATCGTGATTCACGACGGTCGTCGCCGGCTGTTCGTCAACCAGGCCTATGCCCGCATGATGGGCTATGCCGACGTCGCCAGCGCGCTAGGCGACCACGTCATGAGCCACGTTCCGCATCACCAGCACCCGGCCGTGGCCGAAGCCTGGCGCCAGACCCTGGCGAGCGAACACACCTGGGCGCGGCATCGGGTGCGACGGCAGCGCGTCGACGGAACCCTGCTGTGGCTCGACCTGATGCGCGGCCCGATCGTCTGGGACGGCCGGCCGGCGGTCCAGGTGATCCAGGTCGACGTCACGCGCGAGATCGAGGCCGAGGCCGAGCTGCGGCGCAACGAGCAGCGCTTCCGCGCCGTGATCGACAATCTGCCCGTGGCGCTGACGCTCAAGGACGTCGACCGGCGCTTCTCGATCGTCAACCAGAAGTTCGAGCACTGGACCGGGGTCAGCGCGGCTCACGCCATCGGCCGGACGCGCGAGGAGATCACCGATGGCTTGGCGCTCGCCCCGCCGGTCGAGGCCCAGGTCCGCGCTGACGAGGACGCCGTCATCGACACCGGCCGAGCGGTGACGTGCGAGCGCCAGCAGGTCAATGCCGCCGGCGAACGCCGCACCCTGATGATCACCAAGTTCCCGATGTGCAGCGCCGCCGGGCGCGTCGACAGCATCGGCACGATCGCGACCGACATCACCGAGCTCAAGGACACCCAGGCGCGGCTCGAGCGCCGCGAGACCGAGCTGCGGCGCAACCAGGCCGTGATCCTCCAAGTGCTGCGCGACGAGCTCGCCGATGGCTCGATGCCGGACCGCATACGGCGCATCCTGCGGCTGGCAGGCGAAACCCTCGCGGTCAACTGCGCCGCGGTGTGGCGGACCGACCGCGACGGCGTCGCCCTGCGCTGCGTCGAGCGCTGGCGCGCGCCCACGACCCGCTATCCGGAAACCGACTTCCCATCCGTCATACCTCTGGCCGACGCGCCCGAGCTTATCGCGGCGCTCAATCATCAGTTCGTCCTTGCGGTCGACGACGACCACGCCGACCCGCGTTTAGCCTCGTTCGTCGATACGCACTATCGTGCCGTCAATCTTTCCGCCAGCTTGTTCGCGGTGATCCGGCTGCCCGACGACAGCCACGGGCACGTCGGTTTCGGCAGTCTCGACGCGCCGCGTACCTGGTCGGTTGAGGACCAATCGTTCGCCAGCTCGATCGCCGAGCTGATCAGAGCCTGCTTCTTCCAGGACGAGCTCGAGCGGCGCGAGTTGGCGCTGCAGCGCAGCGAGGCGCGCCTGCGTGCCGTGGTCGACAACCTGCCGCTGGTCCTGACCTTGAAGGACACCCAGCGACGGTTTCATATCGTCAATCAGGAGTTCGAGCGATTTCACGGCGTCGCCGCCGCGCAGGCCATCGGCAGGACGCCCGAAGAGCTCGCGCCGTCCGACGGCGCAGCCCTCGCCGCGCTGATCGAGCCCGAAGTGCGCGCCGAGGAGCTGGAGGTGATCACGACCGGCCGCACGGTGACCCGCGAGCGCCGGCGCGTGACCAACGCCGGCGAGTATCGCGACATCATCGCGACCAAGTTCGCAGTGCGCGATACCGCCGGAGCGATCGACGGGGTCGGCACGATCGTTACCGATGTCACCGCGCTCAAGCAGGCGCAGAGCCAGCTTGTGCGGCGCGAAGCCGAGCTCCGGCGCAACCAGGCCGCGTTGCTCCAGGTGCTGCGCGACGAGGACAGCGGCGCCTCGCTGACCGATCGCGTTCGGCGCACAATCCGCTTGGCCGGTGAGACGCTCGGGGTCGACGCGGTTGCGGTCTGGCGGCGCGATCCCAACGCCACGGTGCTTTACGCCATGGAGCGCTGGTATGCGCCCGACCGCCCGCACGCCGACGCGGCGTTCCCGACCGTGCTCCCGCTCGCCGACGTCGAGCCACTCTACCGCGCGCTGGCGGAGCGCATCGTGGTCGCCGTCGATGCCGATCACGCGCATCCCGGACTCCTGGGTGTGCTCCAGGACCACTATCGCGCCGCCAACGTCACGGCAACGTTGGCGGCGCTGATCCGCCAACCCGACGGCCAGCAGGTCCATGTCGGGTTCGGCCACTGCGACACCCCGCGCGTGTGGTCGGCTGAGGATGAATCGTTCGCGCGCTCGATCGCCGAGCTGATCCGCGTCTGGTTCTTCCAGGACGCGCTCGAGAGCCGCGAAGGCGCGCTCCGGCGCAATCAGGTCGCGATCCTACAGGTGCTGCGCGACGAGTTGAGCAGCGGCTCGACCAGCGATCGGATCAAACGGATCGTCGCCTTGGCCGGCGAGACGCTCGGCGTCGACAGCACCGCGCTGTGGCGCATCGATCGCGCCGCCGGCGTGGTGCGCTGCGTCGAGCGATGGCGCCGCCCTGGTCTGCGCTTCGCCGCGTCGGACTTCCCGACCGAGATCCCGCTCGCCGATGTCCAGGAGTTCTATAGTACGCTCCAGCAGCACATCGTGCTGGCGCTCGACGATCATCGCTCGGATCGGCGCTTCGGGGTCTTCCTCGGCAAGCACTGGGGACGGGTGGGCATTTCAGCCAGCCTCGCCGCCATGATCCAGCTGCCGG
>JACQAI010000302.1 GCA_016195115.1 Pseudomonadota bacterium | reverse complement strand
AAGATCCCGGTGATCGGCAACGGCGCGCATTGGGGCGCGCCCGAGCTCCTCAAGGTCGCGGGCAAGGAGATCCTCGAGGGCGTCATGGCGACCTTGGCGAACTGGTCGGGCAAGTCGCACGCCGACCTGGTCAAGCGCTTCAAGGACAAGACCGGCGAGCCGTGGATGGGCCAGGACTCGATGTCGCCCTACGGGTCGTACTGGATCCTCAAGCTGGCGATCGAGAAGGCCGGCGTCGCCGACAAGCGCAAGGTCGCCGAGGCGATCCACGCCATGGTCTTGAACGATGGCCCGGCCGACGCTTTCCCGGGCAAGCCGCTGAAGTTCGACGAACGCGGCCGCCGGGTCGGCGCCGAGCTCGTGATCATCCAGTGGCAGAACGGCGTGCCGGTGTGGGTCTTCCCCAAGGGCAACGCCGTCGCCGAGCCGATCTGGCCGAAGAGCTAGCGCTCGGACGACAGAGGACAGACGGCAGACGACAGAGCGATCTGTCGTCTGTAGTCTGACGTCCGTCGTCAGCCAGAGGCTCATCATGACCCAGGACATCGGCTTCATCGGCGTCGGCAAGATGGGCGAGCCGATGGCCGGGCGGCTGCTCGACGCCGGCTACCGCATCCACGTGTTCGACGCGCGCCAGGCGGCGGTCGCCGCGATCGTCGGCAAGGGCGGCGTCGCGGCGACGTCGCCCGCCGAGGTCGCGTCCAAGGCCGAGACCGTGCTGGTGTCGCTGCCGACGCCCGACATCGTCAAGCAGGTGGCGCTCGGCGCCGAGGGCATCATCGCGGGCCGCGCGGTCAAGACCTACGTCGACCTGTCGACCACCGGGCCGCGGGTCGCCGCCGAGGTCGCCGCCGCGCTCGCCGAGAAGGGCATTGCCGCCCTCGATGCCCCGGTCTCGGGCGGCGTCGGCGGCGCCCAGAAGGGCACGCTGTCCGTCATGGTCTCCGGCCCGCACAATCTCGCGGGCGCGCTGCGACCGTTGTTCGAGGTCATCGGCAAATACTTCTACATCGGCGACAAGCCGGGCATGGGCCAGCTCATGAAGCTCGCCAACAACATGCTGTCGGCGACCACCCTGGCGGCGTCGGCCGAGATCATGGTGATGGGCGTCAAGGGCGGGCTCGATCCCCAGGTTATGATCGACGTCATCAACGTCTCGAGTGGCGGCAACACGGCGCTGCGCGACAAGTTCCCCAAGGCGGTGTTGCCGCGCAGCTTCGACTACGGTTTTACCACCGGCCTGATGTACAAGGACGTCAAGCTGTGCCTCGACGCCGCCGAGGCGCTGCATTCGCCGATGTGGATCTGCAACACGGTGCGCCAGCTGTGGTCGGACGCCAACGGCGCGTTCGGCGCGGAGTCCGATTTCACCAATGTCGTGCGGCTGATCGAGCAGGCGGCCGGCAACATCCAGGTCAAGGCGGCGAAGAAAGCCTGATCACAGCAGGCCGGCCAGCGCGCCGAGCCCGATCGCGACGATCAGCGCGACCAGCCAGAGCGACCGCCCGCGCAAGGGGATGATGTAGGCCATCGCCGACCAGGTTAGGCCCGGCGCTGCAGCCGCCCCTATGAACCGGTTCACACCCCGGACGCGCCGCCGAACAGCTCGGCCAGGCGGTTCTTCTGGACCTTGCCCGTGACCGTGAGGGGCAGCTCGGCCTCGGCGACGAAGCGGATCAGCCGCGGCACCTTGTAGGCCGCCAGCGCGCTCCGGCAGTGCGCCAGCAACTCGATCGCGGTCGCGGCATCCGGACGCATGAGCACGATGACGGCGCCCAACACCTCGTCGCGCACCGGATCGGGCACGCCGACCACGAAGGCGAGCCGCACCGCCGGATGCGCCGACAAGGTTTCCTCGACTTCTATGGGCGCGACGTTGATGCCGCCGGTCTTGACCATCTCCTTGATGCGGCCGCGGAAGCGCAGCGCGCCTACGTCGTCGAGCAATCCGAGGTCGCCGGTCAGGAAATAGCCGTCGCGGTCGAACGACGCCGCGGTGCGCTCGGGATCCTTGTAGTAGCCGCAGGTCACGTAGCCCTTGACCCGAATCTCGCCGACCGTGCCCGCCGGCAGCGCGGCGCCGGTCTCGGGATCGGCGATGCGGATGTCGACCCCGGGCAGCGCCGGGCCCATGCCGTGAGCGCGGCGCTCCGGCGGATCGTGCGCGTCGGTCACGGTGCAGCTGCCGTAGGTCTCGGTGAGGCCGTAGACGTGGCAGATCTCCGGCACCAGGGCGATGGCGCGGCGGATCTGCTCGGGCGTCCCCAAGGTGCCGCCGCGGCGCAGGCTCGTGATGTCGTGGCGCGCGCGCGCCGGATGCTCGCTCAGCGCCTGCACCATGTTGGGCGTGCCGTAGAGCACGCTGCAGCGCTCGCGCGCGATCAAGGCGAGCGCCTCGCCGGCGTCGAAATGCTCCTGCAGCACCACCGTGCCGCCGTGGGTCATCGCCGCGAACAGCGCGTTCTCGCAGGCGAAGCCCCAGAACATCGACACCGCCAGCCACAAGCGGTCGTCTCCGGACAGATGCATGCGCTCGCCGATCGCCCACATGTTCTCGATCAGCGCGTAGTGCTGCAGCTGCACGCCCTTGGGTCGCGACGTCGAGCCCGAGGTGTAGAGCAGGTAAGCAACGTCGTCCGGAGCGACGTCGCGCTGCACCGCGTCGATCGTCGCATCGGGCACGTCGGCGCCGCCGTCGCGCAGCGCCGCGTAGTCGAGATAGTCGGGCCGACCGGCGGTACCGAGGCAGACGATGCGCGCGAGCTTGGGCAGGCGCTCGGCGCGCGGCACGATCTGGTCGAGCAACGCCGGATAGTCGTACCTCAAGTAGCGGTCGACCGTGATGAGCAGCGTGGTATCGGAGTGGCCGAGCAGGTACTCGAGCTCGGCCGCGGTGGCCCAGGTGTTGATCCCGACCATGACGCCGCCGAGCATCGTGATGGCCAGGTCGGCGATCACCCATTCCGGACGGTTGCCCATCAGGATGCCGACCTTGTCGCCCGGGCGCACGCCGTGCGCGTAGAGGCCCTTGGCGAGCCGGCGCACGGCGGCGCGCAACGCCGCGTAGGTGTAGCGCTGGTCGCCGCCGATCAGCGCCTCGCGGTCGGGATGGCGCGCCGCCATCTCGTCGAGCAGCCCCGGAATGGTGCGGCTCGCCGGTGCCGTCATGGCGCCGCGTCGGCGCCGGCGAACGCCAGGATGCGCGGCGCGTGGCCGCAATCCTCGAGGAAGCGCAGCAGGTCGCGCGGCGCAATCGCGGTCGTGCGGTCGTTGCGCAGCGGATGGAGATTGAGCGGATCGATCCCGAGCAACGCGTCGTCGAGCACGACCAGGACCGTGCCGCCGGTGTCGTTGATCACGGCGAACGGCGACACCGCACCCGCAGCGATGCCGAGCAGCTCGCCCAGCTGCTGCTCGTTGGCGAACGAGAAGCGCCCGGCATCGAGCCGCTTGGCCACGGCCTTCAGGTCGATCGCAGTGTCCTCGAGCGCGACCAGCAGCCAGAAGCGCTCGCGCTTGTCACGCAGGAACAGGTTCTTGACGTGGCCGCCCGGCAGATCGCCGCGCAGTCGCTTGGCGTCCTCGACGGTACGCAACGGCGGATGACTTACGGTCGATACGGCGATGCCCAACGCCGCGAGCTTGGCGAGCAGCTCATCCGAGGTCAGCGGCACGTCGAGTCCTTTCGATGCGCGAATCGGCGCGATCATATCAGCGTACCGCGCGCGGGAAACCGGCTTAGCAATTGTGGCGGGAGAAAGATTCCTGACACGGCAATACGTTGCCGGACTTATCCACATTTTTCTTCGCAACGCGCTTGAAGTTCAGCGCAATTTCGCGAACATTCGCGCCCTCTTGGTTGTTTATCGGGTCAACGCGGCCATATAGAGCCGCGCTCATTCGAGCTTCGCGACCCGGCTTCAACGCACGTCGAGATCGACAATGGCAGCAAGCGAACTCATCGCCGCGGCCATGGCCGCATTCTTTTTGTCGCACCCGCCGTCCGCGCTGACGGTTGGGGCGCCCGCCGACGCGCGCTGCGTGCCGGCGCTGCGCTTGCGCGCGCTCGACGAGCGCGGCGCGGCGGTACGGCCGTCGCTGACCCGAATGCTTGGCTGCGCGGAGCCGAGGCCGGCGCTCGCATTCGCGCTCGACGTCGTCCGCGAGTGGCTCGGCGGGCCGGACGCGATGCCGGGCGTCGAGGCGCAGCCGCGCCCCGGGGTGACGGTGGCGGCGCTGGCCGATCCGGCCGACGCCGATCCGATCCTGAAGGCGGCGCGTCTGGTGATCGCCGAGTGGCGCGAGCGTGACCCGACGGTCGACCTCGACCGCAAGCAGCTCGTGTGCCTGCAGCGTGCGCTCTATTTCGAGGCGCGCGGCGAGGGCATGCTCGGCCAGGCCGCGGTCGCCCACGTTGCGCTCAACCGCGTCGGCACGCGGTCCGGCCGCGCCAGCATCTGCGACGTGGTGCGCGAGCCGGGCCAGTTCGCGCCCTACCTCGGCGGCGAGCCCGACGGCACCGACCTGGCGCAGTCCGACGACGACGCAACCCAGCTGGCGCTCGAGACGGCGGCCCAGGTGATGGCGGGTTACTTCCCCGATCCGAGTCGGGGCGGGCTGTATTTCTACGCGCCGCGGCTGCTCAAGACCCAGCCGGCATGGGCCAGGGGTCTGAAGGAGACCGCGCGCATCGGCGGCCATCGCTTCTTCGCCGATCCCGAGGCCCGGTTGGCGCGCAACTAGCGCGTCAGCGCGAGGCGGCGAGCGACGGCGTCAGGCGCGCGCCGCCGGCGCGGCGCAGCAGCAAGGTGCCGACCAGCACCAGGTTCACGAGGTTGAACAGCACGCCCGCCAGGAAGGCGGGCCGGTACGACGCGGTCAGGTCATAGACGTAGCCGCCCAGCCACGCGCCCAGCGCCATGCCCGTGAGGCCGCCGAGGACCACCGCGCCCATGCGCCAGCCCGCCTCGCGTTCTGCGAACAGCTCGCGGACCGACAGCAAGAAGCTCGGTACGATGCCGCCGAACCCGAACCCGAACGCGGCCGACACGACATAAAGCCCGATCAGATTGTCGGCCGCGAGGAAGAGCGCGAGGAAGGTCGCCTGGCAGGCCGAGCTGATCAGCACCGTCGTCAGGCCGCCGACCCGGTCCGACATGCGGCCCCACAGCATGCGGCTGATGAACGCGCAGACGAGCAGCAGCGACAGCATCTCGGCGCCGCGCGCCGGCGAGAAGCCGAGATCGCTGCAGAACGCGACGACGTGGCTCATCGGCATCGCCATGGCGACGCAGCAGCACACGATCGCGAGGCAAATCAGCGCCATCACCAGGTTGGGTGGCCAACCCAGCACTTTGCCGCGCGGTGCCGGCTCCGTGGCGCGCTGGTCGGCCGATATCGCGGACGGTCGGCGCAGCAGCATGCTGAGCGGCACCATGCTGGCGATCGCGAACACGCCGTACCAGAACAAGGTCGAGCGCCAGCCCACCATATCGATCGTATAGCGGAACAACGGCGGCCAGATCGCACCGGCAAGCTGCTGACCGGTCGCGACCAAGGCCAGCGCGGCACCGCGGTTGCGATCGAACCAGCGGCTGACGTTGGCCATCAGGGGTGCGAACATCGCGGCGTTGCCGAGCAGGCCGATCATCAGCCCGTGACCGAGATAAAGCTGCCATTCGCCGCCACCGCTGGCGACGATCGCGCCGGTCCCGACCATGACGGCGCCGAACAGCGCCGGCGCGACGACGCCGATGCGGTCGGCGATCCAGCCGGCCGCGATGCCGCCGGCGCCGGCGCCGAAATAGGCCAGCGCGTTGGCGAGGGACGGCACCGAGCGTGAGCCCATCTCGGCGGCGATCGGCTTGAGCGCGACCACCACGACGTAAGACGTGCCGAAGCCGATGCCCATGATCAGCATCGACGCGATCGCCACGGTCCAGCCGGCGCGGCTCTCCATAGTGGGAGTTGTTGCGGTCATCGGGGCACGACGCTAGCGACGCCGTCCGCAGCGCGCAACGCCGCGCGGCGCATGCCGGACATGCAACCCCCGTCGCCCGTTGTCATGGTGACAATCGGGTTCACATTTTGCCCGTCATTGCGAGGAGCGTAGCGACGAAGAGCAATCCAGAGGGCGGTACAAATGGCGAGCCTCTCTGGATTGCTTCGCTGCGCTCGCAATGACGGCACTGGTGGAGGCGTAGTTCCGCGATTAGCCCGGCGCCGCCTGGAAGATCAAGAAGTAGTCCATGCCGTCGCCTTTGACGAAGTCGTGCTCGTCGATGAGGCGGTAACCGGCGCGCACGGCCTCGGCCTTGACCACGGCGGCCGCGACGCCGTGATCGTCGCCGCGGCCGGTGCGGTCGATGATGCCGATGCGCGCGCCCGGGCGTAGCGCGGGGTGCAGCGCGCGCAGCAGCGCCACCGGCTGGGCGATCTCGTGATAGGCGTT
>JACQAI010000301.1 GCA_016195115.1 Pseudomonadota bacterium | reverse complement strand
TGGCGCCGCCGCCGGTGTTCGTGGCGCCCGATGTGGCGGCGGTGCGCGCCGCCGCCGCGGCGCGCGAGATCAAGCTGCCCGAGAAGATCGCGTTCGTGTCGCCCGGTCCCGAGGCGTCGCGCGAGGCGGTGGTGCTGCTCGGCGCCTGGGGCGGCGACGATCGCTGGGGCGGCGGCGGACGGCAGGCCTTGCTGGTGATCGAGGAGATCAAGCCGTCGGGCATCGTGCGCGGCATCTTTGCTGAAGGCCCGCCGGGGCAAACCAGCTACGACCAGGCGGCCGGCGCCTATTTCGGGCGTATTGAGGCCACCCTGCGGGACGGCGGCGTCGAATGGACCACGCGCGCCGGCTTCTTCTACCGCTTCGCGCTGGCGCCCGGCGGCGACCGCCTCGCCGGCATGCACCGCACGCCGCCGACCCACAAGGTGCCGAACAACGTGGGGCGCATCGAACTGATACGCCTCGGTGCACCCCGGCGCGGATGACGGAACCGTCGGGGAACACCCCGGCTAGCGCCTGAGGAAGCTGAGCAGCGCGGCGGTCGACGCGAACGCCGCCGCTACCCCGAGCGCCAGGGGCGGCGGCGGCGCCAAGGTCGCGACCGACGAGAAGATCAGCGCGACGATCGCGGTGCCGGCCGCGGTGCCGAACTGGCGCGCCATCGCCTGCATGCCGCCGGCGGCGCCGGCGCGCTCGCGCGGCGCCGACAGGATCATGTTGCGGTTGTTCGGCGTCTGGAACAGCCCGAAGCCCAGGCCGCCGATCGCCATCAGGACGATGAACGAGCCGACGCGCTCGCCGACCGGCCACAGCGCGATCGACGCCAGGCCGAGCGCCATCAGGCCGCCGCCCAACGCGCACAGGATCCAGGATGGATGGCGATCCGACAGCCGGCCGGCGAGCAGCGCCGAGACCGCCACGGTCAGGGGCCACGGCATCAGGAGGTAGCCGATCGTCATGGTCTCGAAGCCGGCGTCGTGCAGCAGGAACGGCAGCGCGACGAAGCCCATCATCTGGCTGCCGAAGGCGCACGACGACGCGACCACCGACAGTCGGAAGGTCGGCATGCGCAGGAGGTCGAGGGGCACAAGCGGTGTCGCGCGCCCGGCCTCTCGCAGCAGCAGCGCAGTGAAGCATATCGCGGCGACCGCGAGCATGGCGGCGGCGGCGAGCGGCGCGCGGCCGAGCCGGTCGATCGCCAGGATCAGGAGCGCCAGCGACACGCCGTTCAAGGCCACGCTGACCAGGCTGGTGCGCCGCGGCCGCCCGAGCGTCTTGGGCAGGGCCGGCGTCAGGAGCAGCGCCAGCAGGCCGATCGGCAGGTTGACGCCGAACAGCCACGGCCAGCTCGCAACGGTCAGGAGTGCTGCGCCCAGGGTCGGCGCCAAAGCGGAGGACAACGAGGCAAACAATGCGTTGATGCCGATCGCCAGCCCGAGCAGCCGCGCCGGGTAGCTGTGGCGCAGCACGCCCGACGACACCGCCATCAGGGCGCCGGCGCCCAGGCCCATCGCGCTGCGCGCGGCGACCAGGCTGGCGAAGTCGGTGGTCAGCGCGCACACCCCCGACGCCGCCGTGAAGAGCGTCAGGCCGCCGATGAAGACGCGGCGAAACCCGACGGCCTCGCCGAGCGCCGCGAACGGCAGCAGCCCGACCACGATCGCGAGCTGGTAGGCGTTGACGATCCAGATCGAGGTCGCGTCGCTGATCGCCAGGGTCGCGGCGATCACGGGCAGCGCGACGTTGGCGATCACGCCGCTCGAGACGCTCATGATGATCGCGCAGACCAGTACGGCGACCGTGATCGCCCGGCGCGTCGGCGGCAAGCCCTCGCCGACGTCGACGGCGGCAGCGGTCATTCGGGTCGGCGGGTGGCCGTCAGCGCTGGGGCGCGTCGACCTTCGGCAGCCGGTAGCGGTCCTGCGGGTCGTCCCAACCCTTGAACCGGGGCGGGCGCTTCTCGGCGAAGGCGGCGCGGGATTCCATCAGATCGCTCTTGGCGCCGTACTCGTGCAGCGCCTTGGCCAGACGATTGAGCTCGGGCGCCGGCGCCGGGCGCATCTGGCGCATCATGTGCACGGTGTTGACGCGCGACGCCGGCGGCAGGGTCAGGAGATGCTCGGCCATCTCGAGCGCGCTCGGGATGACCTGGTCGGGCTGGACCAAGCGGTTGACGAAGCCGATCTCATAAAAACGCTCGGCGGTGAAGCGGAAGCCGAGCGCCATCTCCATGGCGATCGGGAACGGCAGGTTGGCGAGGTGGCCGTGGTTGTAGCCGCCGAGCAGCCAGCGTTTCGCTTCGGAGACTTCGAACACCGCGCCGCGCGCGGCGACCCTGAGGTCGGTGCGCTCGACCAGCATGAAGCCGCCGCCCATCGCGAAGCCGTTGACCGCGGCGATCACCGGCTTCTCGAGCGTGCCGGCGTTGAATGGATCCTCGATCGGGGCATGGCGGCCGCCGGGCGCACCGTCGGCCAGCGACTCCTTCATGTCCTCGCCGGCGCAGAAGCCGCGGCCGGTGCCGGTGAAGATCGCGACTTCGAGCGCGTCGTCGCGCCGGAACGCCGTCCAGGCTTCGGCCAGCTGGTTGCGCATCTCGCCGTTGAGCGCGTTGAGGCGCTCGGGTCGGTTCATGCGCACGATCAGGATCTGTCCGTGACGCTCGGTCTCGACGACGGCCATGTGGGTCTCCTTCGCGGGATGGTTTCTCAGCCGCCGCCCAGCGACGGCGCGATCTCGGCGAGCAGCTCGTAGGAGCGCAGCCGCGCGGCGTGCTCGAAGACCGCGCAATTGACCATCAGCTCGTCGGCCTGGGTCGCGGCGATCAGGCCATTGAGCTGGCCGCGGACGGTGTCGGGCGCGCCGGCGAACGAGCACGCGAGCATGCGCGAGGCATGCGCCTTCTCGAGCGGCGACCAGTAGGCGTCGATATCGTCGATCGGCTCGGGCAGCTGGCCGCGCGTGCCGCGCAGCATGTTGGTGGTGCGCTGCTGGTGCGAGGTGAACAGCCGGCGCGCCGCCGCGTCGGTGTCGGCGGCGACGACGTTGACGCCGACCATGGCGTACGGCTTGTCGAGCTGCTTCGACGGCTCGAAGCGCTCGCGGTAGATCTTGAGCGCGCCGATCAAATCGTCGGGCGCGAAGTGCGAGGCGAAGCCGTAGGGCAGGCCGAGCATGGCGGCGAGCTGGGCGCCGAACAGGCTCGAGCCGAGGATCCACAGCGGCACGTTGGTGCCGGTGCCCGGCACCGCCTGGATGACCTGGTTGGGCTGCAGCGGCCCGAGCAGCGCCTGTAGCTCGAGCACGTCCTGTGGGAAGTACTCGGCCGCCATCGGATCCTTGCGCAGCGCGCGCAACGTGCGCTGGTCGGTGCCGGGCGCGCGGCCGAGCCCGAGATCGATGCGTCCGGGATAGAGCGACTCAAGGGTTCCGAACTGCTCGGCGATCACGATCGGCGCATGGTTGGGCAGCATGATGCCGCCCGAGCCGACGCGGATCGTCTTGGTGCCGCCGGCGATGTAGCCGATCACCACCGACGTCGCGGCGCTGGCGATGCCGGTCATGTTGTGGTGCTCGGCAACCCAATAGCGCCGATAGCCCCAGCGCTCGCAGTGCTGCGCCAAATCCAGCGAGTTGCGCAACGCCTCGGCCGGCGTGGCGCCCAGCACGACGGGCGCCAGGTCGAGCACGGAAAGGGGAAGCATGGCCGGTATCCGATCGCGGCTTGGCGTTACTCCGCCGCCGCGCTGCCCGTCGCCCGGGCGGCGCTGAAGCGCAGGCCTTCGTAGCCCTTGGCCGCGACGTCGTCGCAGATCTCCCGGTAGGTCCCGACGCCGCCGATGTAGGGCATGAAGACGCGCGCCTTGCCCGGGATGTTGGCGCCCATGTACCAGGAGTTGGCCTTGGGGTAGAGCGTGCGGTGGCCGACCTCGTCGACCAGGGCGACCCAGCCGTCCTCGGCCGCCTGGGTCGCCTCGACGGCGGTGGCGCCGCGCGCCCGCGCGTGCCCGATGCAGTCGGCCAGCCAGTCGACGTGCTGCTCGATCGACACGATCATGTTGCTCAGCACCGACGGGCTGCCCGGCCCCGTGATCATGAACAGGTTGGGGAAGCCCGCGGCCATCAGCCCGAGATAGGTGCGCGGGCCCTCGGTCCATTTGTCGACCAGGGTCCGCGCGGCACGGCCACGGATATCGATGTTGTTGAGCGCGCCCGTCATGGCGTCGAAGCCGGTGGCGAACACGATGCTGTCGACGGCGTGGTCGACGCCGCCGACGCGCACGCCCATCGCTGTTATCGATTCGATGGGTGTCGTACGGACATCGACCAGCGTGACGTTGGCGCGGTTGAAGGTCTCGAAGTAGTTGGTGTCGACGCAGATCCGCTTGGTGCCGATCGGGTAGTCGCGCGGCGCCAAGAGCTCGGCGACCCGGGGGTCGTGCACCGTGGCGCGGATCTGGGCGCGCACGAACTCGGCGGCGGTGTCGTTGGCCTCCTGGCTGACGATCAGGTCGTTGAACGCCGCCATGAAGGCGACGCCGCCGGCGGCCCAGCGCGTCGTGTACAGGCGCTGGCGCTCCTCGGGTGAGACCTCGAGCGCCGATTGGTCGTTGACGCCGTACAGCGCGTCGAGCCCGTAGAGGATGCCGGTGCGCATCCGGCGGGCCTGCGCGCGATAAGCCGGGTAGTCGCGTTTCCACGAATTCTCGTAGGCGTCGTCCATCGGGCCGTTGCGCGACGGGATCGAGTAGTTGGGCGTGCGCTGGAACACGGTGAGGTGCGCGGCCTGCTCGGCGATCACGGGGATCGCCTGGATGCCCGACGAGCCGGTGCCGATCACCGCGACGCGCTGGCCGGAGAAGTCGACCCCCTCATGCGGCCACTGTCCGGTGTGGTAAGTCGTGCCGCCAAAGTCGGCGAGGCCGGGAAAGTCCGGGGTGCGCGCCGCCGACAGGCAGCCGGTCGCCATGATGCACCAGCGCGCCGCGACGCGGTCGCCGCGATCGGTTTCGATCAGCCAGCGATCGCTGGCCTCATCGAAGTGCGCGGTCGTGACGCGCGTCTCAAAGCTGATGTCGCGGCGGAGGTCGAGCTTGTCGGCGACGTGGGCCGCGTAGCGCAGGATCTCGGGCTGCGCCGAGAAGCGCTCGCTCCAGCGCCACGCCTGCTGCAGCGCGTCGGAAAAGGCGTAGGAGTATTGCATGCTCTCGACGTCGCAGCGCGCGCCCGGGTAGCGGTTCCACCACCAGGTGCCGCCGACGTCGCCGGCGGCCTCGTAGACGCGCACCGACAGGCCGAGCCCGCGCAGGCGGTGCAGCATGTACATGCCGGCGAACCCGGCGCCGACGATCACGGCGTCGATGGCGCCGGTGTCGGCGGCGCGGGATTTGGCGGAAGCTTGCATCGATCGTCGTCCCTGGCTCGGGCCCGAGTGTAGCCCGACGGCCCCCAGGAAACCCAGCGCGCCGTACGCAGGGCAGGGGCGCGGCGGCGGCCGGATTGCCGGCCGGCGAGCCGCCGCCGATAATGCACTTCCGCCCCCAGTTCAGGAGCCCGCGCCATGTCCGAAGCCGCCAAATCCGAGCTCGCCCCGACCGGCGTCCTGCGCGCGGCGATCAATATGAGCAATTTCCTCCTGGTCACCGGCAAGACCGCGGCGGGCGACCCCCAGGGCGTCTCCCCCGACATGGCGGCCGAGATCGCGCGCCGGCTCGGCGTGCCGCTCAAGTATCTGCCGTACCCCAAGCCCGGCGAGCTCGCCGACGACGCCGGCAAGGGCGTCTGGGACATCGGCCTGATCGGCGCCGAGCCGCAGCGCGCCGAGCAGATCGCCTTCACGGCCGCCTATGTCGAGATCGAGGCGACCTACCTGGTGCCCGCCGGCTCGCCGATCAAGACGATCGCCGAGGTCGACCGCGCCGGCGTGCGCATCGCCGTGACGGCGCGCAGCGCCTACGAGCTCTGGCTGGCGCGCAACATCAAGCACGCCACCCTGCTGCGCTCTGACAGCCTCGACGCCGCGCTCAAGCAGTTCGTCGACGAGAAGCTCGAAGCCTTGGCGGGCTTGCGGC
Source organism: Pseudomonadota bacterium (assembly GCA_016195115.1). GTDB lineage: Bacteria > Pseudomonadota > Alphaproteobacteria > Elsterales > Elsteraceae > JACQAI01. The sequence goes on along the minus strand of JACQAI010000301.1, from coordinate 899 downwards.
CGCGCCTCTTGACGGACATCGCCAAGCTGCCCGGCGCGCGCATCCTCGACGGCCAGTTCAGCGCCGTGCAGCAGGCGGTCGGCACGCCGCGCAAGAACACCGCCGGCGCCAAGTTCCTCGCCGAGGTCGTCGAGGACGTCAAGAAGTCGGGCTTGGTCGCCAGCCTGATCCAGCGCCACAAGGTGGTCGGCCTGTCGGTCGCGCCGCCTGCCTAGAGCCGCTTCGACAAATCCGCTAAGGCCAGCGCGAAATTTCTTGCTCGCGGAATCGTCGCGCGTCTTGCACCATCTCGCCCAGACAGCGAGGAGGTGCGAGATGCCCCGAGTCCGCGAGATCGAGCAGGACGGCGGCGATGCGACGTTGGCCGAGATCTTCAAGAAGGAGCGCGACGCGTTCGGCGGGCTGCTGAACCCGACCAAGGTGATGGCGCACTGCCCGCCGATCCTGCGCGCCGCCAAGGCGTTGGGCGCCTCGATCGAGCAGTCGGGGCAGCTGCCCAAGAGCTTGCCGCCGCTGATCTACTTCCGGGTCGCCTCGATCAACGGCTGCCCGTTCTGAATCGACATCAACTCCGTCCGTGTGATGGAGGGCGAGGGCGGCGAGGCGAAGGTGGCGGAAGAGGCGACTTGGCGCGACAGCAAGTTGTTCAGCGAGGCGGAGCGCGTGGCGTTGGAGTACGCCGAGCGCGTCACCTATACCGACCAGAAGGTCGACGACGCGCTGTTCGTGCGGCTGAAACAGCACTACAGCGAGGCCCAGATCGTCGAGCTGACCGCGGCGATCGCGCTGGAGAATTTCCGCAGCAAGTTCAACCCGACCCTCGGCGTCGAGTCCCAAGGCTTCTGCATGATCGCTAAGCGCTAAAACCCTCACCCGCCTCGCGGGTGCCCGGCACCCTC
>JACQAI010000223.1 GCA_016195115.1 Pseudomonadota bacterium | reverse complement strand
TGGCCAGCGACGACAGCCGGCCGCGGTTCTTCGCCTATCTGTCGCTGTTCACCTTCGCCATGCTGGCCCTGGTGACCGCTTCGGACTTCATGCAGCTGTTCTTCGGTTGGGAAGGCGTGGGTCTGGCCTCCTACCTGCTGATCGGCTTCTGGTTCGACCGCCCGTCCGCGAATGCGGCAGCCATCAAGGCGTTCGTGGTCAACCGGATCGGCGACTTCGGCTTCGCGCTCGGCATCTTCGGCGTGTTCCTGCTCTACGACGCGGTCGGCTTCGACACCGTGTTTCTGGCGACGCCCGAGAAGGTCGACACCTATTTCGAGTTCCTCGGCTACAACGTCCACGCGTTGACCACGCTGTGCATCCTGCTGTTCATCGGCGCGATGGGCAAATCGGCGCAGATCGGCCTGCATACCTGGCTGCCCGACGCGATGGAGGGCCCGACGCCGGTCTCGGCGCTGATCCATGCCGCGACCATGGTGACGGCCGGCGTCTTCATGGTCTGCCGCTTGTCGCCGATGTTCGAGTTCGCGCCCAACGCGCTCGCGGTCGTCACCGTGGTCGGCGCCACGACGGCGATCTTTGCCGCGACCATCGGACTGGTCCAGACCGACATCAAGCGCGTCATCGCCTATTCGACGTGCAGCCAGCTCGGCTACATGTTCTTCGCCGCCGGTGTCTCGGCCTACGGCGCAGCGATGTTCCACTTGATCACCCATGCCTTCTTCAAGGCGCTCTTGTTCCTGGGCTCCGGCTCGGTGATCCACGCCATGTCGGGCGAGCAGGACATGCGCAAGATGGGCGGGCTCTACCGCCTGATCCCGCGGACCTACGTGGTGATGTGGATCGGCAGCCTGGCGCTCGCCGGCATCCCGTTCTTCGCCGGCTACTACTCGAAGGACACGCTGCTCGAGGCGGCCTACGCCAACCACACGTCGTTCGGGTTCTATGCCTACTGGCTCGGCATCGTTGCGGCGACCCTGACGGCGTTCTACTCCTGGCGCCTCCTGTTCCTGACCTTCCACGGCAAGTCGCGCGCCGATCATCACACCATCGAGCACGTGCACGAGTCGCCGAACGTCATGCTGGTGCCGCTCTACATCCTGGCATTCGGCGCGGTCGTCGCCGGCTTCATCGGGTATAGCCGGTTCGTCGGCGAGGGCAGGGCCGAGTTCTGGCGCGAGTCGCTGTTCGTGCTGCCCGAGCACGACACGCTCGAGGCCATGCATCACGTGCCCCACTGGGTCGGGCTGCTGCCGACCCTGGTCGGCGTGATCGGCATCGCGCTCGCCTACGTGTTCTACATGCGTCGCCCGGATCTGCCGGTCATGCTGGCGACCCGTTTCCGCACGCTCTATCTGTTCCTGCTCAACAAGTGGTACTTCGACGAGATCTACGACTGGCTGTTCGTGCGGCCGGCGCTGTGGATCGGCCGCGGCTTCTGGAAAATCGGCGACGGCGCGATCATCGACGGTTACGGCCCCGACGGCATCGCGGCGACGGCGCGCAACCTCGCCCGGCGCGCCAGCGCGCTCCAGACCGGATACGTCTATCACTATGCCTTCGCGATGCTGATCGGGGTCGTGGTGATCGTCACCTGGTACCTCTACGCACGGATCGGGTGAGCGCCATGACCGGAGTTCCGATCCTCACGATCGTCACCTTCCTGCCGCTGGTCGGCGCGCTGTTCATCATCATCCAGCGCGGCGCGCCGGAGCTGGTCGCGCGTCAGTCGCGCATCATCGCGCTTTGGACGTCGCTGATCACGTTCCTGGTGTCGGTGCTGCTGTGGATTTATTTCGACAGCTCGACGGCGCGCTTCCAGTTCGAGGAGCAGGTCGAGTGGATCCCGGCCTTCCGCATCACCTATCACGCCGGGATCGACGGCATCTCGCTGTTCTTCGTGCTGCTGTCGACCCTGCTGACGCCGATCTGCGTGCTCGCGAGCTGGGAGGCGATCCACCATCGGGTCAAGGAGTACATGGTCTCCTTCCTGGTTCTCGAGACCATGATGGTCGGCATGTTCTGCGCGCTCGACTTCATCACCTTCTACGTCTTCTTCGAGGGCGTGCTGATCCCGATGTTCCTGATCATCGGGGTATGGGGTCACGATCGCCGGGTCTACGCCGCGTTCAAGTTCTTCCTCTACACGCTGACCGTCTCGGTCCTTATGCTGCTCGCCATCCTGGCGATCTATCTGCAGGTGTTGACGACCGACATCCCGACGGTCATGAGCACGCGGCTCGCGCCTGAGCTGCAGCGCTGGCTGTGGCTGGCGTTCCTGGCGTCGTTCGCCGTCAAGGTGCCGATGTGGCCGGTCCACACCTGGCTGCCCGACGCCCATGTCGAGGCGCCGACCGCGGGTTCGGTCATCCTGGCCGGCGTGCTCTTGAAGATGGGCGGCTACGGTTTCCTGCGCTTCTCGATCCCGATGCTGCCCGAGGCCAGCCAGTACTTCACGCCGCTGATCTTCGCGCTCAGCATCGTGGCGATCATCTACACCTCCCTGGTCGCGCTCGCCCAGGACAACATGAAGAAGCTGATCGCCTATTCGTCGGTCGCCCACATGGGCATCGTCACGATGGGCACGTTCACCTTCAACCAGCAGGGCATCCAGGGCGCGATCTTCACGATGTTGAGCCACGGCATCGTGTCGGCGGCCCTGTTCCTATGCGTCGGCGTGGCCTACGACCGCATGCATACGCTGATGATCGACCGCTACGGCGGCTTGGTGTACCGCATGCCGATCTACGCCTTCGTCTTCATGGTCTTCACCTTGGCGAGCGTCGGCCTGCCCGGCACCAGCGGCTTCGTCGGCGAGCTCCTGTCGCTGGTCGGTGCGTTCCAGGTCAGCACCTGGGTCGCGTTCCTGGCGACCACGGGCATCATCCTCGGCGCTGCCTACATGCTGTGGCTGTACCGCCGGGTGATTTTCGGCAAGCTGGTCAAGGATGACCTGAAAACGATCTTCGACCTGACGCCGCGCGAGATCGCGGTGTTCGCGCCGTTGGTCGTGCTGGCGTTCTGGATGGGCATCTACCCGTCGTCGTTCCTGACGCCGATGAGCGCCTCGGTCGCCAACCTGATCGAGCAATACGAGAGCGCGGTCAGCGCCCGGGTGCTGCCCGTCCCAGCCGTGACCGTGGCGGAGCGCTGAGCCATGCCGGGCATCCTGCTCCTCAATCTGAGCGTCGCGCTGCCGGAGCTGTTTCTGGCGGCGGCCGGGCTCGGCATCCTGCTGCTCGGCGTGTTCGTCGGCGAGCGTTCGTCGTTCCGCGCCGTCAGCTGGACGACCTTCGGCGCGCTGGGCGTCACGTTCGCGATCGTCGTCTGGTGGGGCTACAGCGACTCTGTCATCGCCTTCGGTGGCCTGTTCCGCGCCGACGCCTTCGGCGTCTTCATGAAGGGGCTGGTGCTGGTCGGCTCGATGGCGGCGCTCGTGCTCAGCCTCGACTACTTCGAGCGCGAGGGCGTCGCCCGCTTCGAGTTCCCCGTGCTGGTGCTGTTCGCCACGGTCGGCATGATGATCATGGTGTCGGCGAACGACCTCATGACGCTCTATCTCGGGCTGGAGCTGCAGAGCCTGTCGCTCTATGTCGTCGCCGCGATCCGGCGCGACAACGCCAAGTCGACCGAGGCGGGCCTCAAGTACTTCGTGCTCGGCGCGCTGTCATCCGGCATGTTGCTGTATGGCGCCTCGCTGATCTACGGCTTCTCGGGCACCACCGACTTCGACGGCATAGCCCAGACCTTCGGGCTGCAGAAGAGCACGCCGATCGGCGTCATCTTCGGTCTGGTGTTCGTGATCGCCGGGCTCGCGTTCAAGGTCGCCGCGGTGCCGTTCCACATGTGGACGCCGGACGTCTATGAAGGCTCGCCGACGCCGGTAACCGCGTTCTTCGCCGCGGCGCCCAAAGTGGCGGCGATCTCGCTGTTCATCCGCGTGCTGATCGGGCCGTTCGGCGATTTGCTCGCGCAATGGCAGCAGGTCATCGTGGTGATCTCGATCGCCTCGATGGTGCTGGGTGCGCTGGCCGCGATCTGGCAGACCAATTTCAAGCGACTGCTCGCGTACAGCTCGATCGGCCACATGGGCTACGCCCTGATCGGCCTGGCGACCGGCACCGAGTCCGGCATCACGGGCATCGTGATCTACATGGCGATCTACGTCGTGATGAGCCTGGGCACCTTCGCGTGCGTCATCGCGATGCGCCAGCGCGGCACCGCGATCGAGAACATCGAGGATCTCGCCGGCCTGGCGCAGACCCGCCCCGGCATGGCGCTCGCGATCGCCGTCTTCATGTTCTCGATGGCCGGCATCCCGCCGCTCGCCGGCTTCTTCGGCAAGCTCTACGTCTTCCTCGCCGCGATCGACGCGCAGCTCTATCTGCTCGCGGTGATCGGTGTGCTGACCAGCGTGATCGGCGCCTACTACTACCTCCGGGTCGTCAAGGTGATGTATTTCGACGAACCGACCGTGACGTTCGACCCGATGAGCCGGGGCGTCGCCGCGGTGACCGGCCTGACGACGGCGCTGATTCTGCTGTTCTTCATCTGGCCGTCGGCGGTGGTGACCGGCGCGGCGGGCGCGGCGGCGGCGCTGTTCTCAGGCTGATCCTCGCGCATGAGCGAGACCCCGCGTCTCCCACCGTTCTATCACCTGATCGTCCATGACTCGGTTGGCAGCACCAACGACGTGGCGCGCGAGCTGGCCGGGCAGGGTGCGGCCGATGGCACGGTGGTCTGGGCCGAGCGCCAGACCGCCGGCCGCGGGCGGCTCGGCCGGCGCTTTGCGAGCCCACCCGGCAATCTCTACGTCTCGTTCGTGCTGCGCCCGGCGATCGGCCCGGCGGTCGCGCCGCAACTGTCGTTCGTCGCCGCGGTCGCGCTGGTCGAGGCGGCACGCGCCGTCCTGCCGGGCCGGGTCGCCGTCAGCGTCAAGTGGCCGAACGACGTGCTGGTTGACGGCCGCAAGGTTGCCGGCATCCTGCTCGAGGCCGCGACGACGACGGCCGGGGCGCTCGATTTCGTCGTGCTCGGGATCGGCGTCAACGTCACGAGCCACCCGGCGGACACCGCCTATGGCGCGACCGACCTCACGGCGACGGGCGCGGCCGTGACCGTGCCGGCGCTGCTGGCGCGGCTCGCCGACGCGCTGTTGTCCTGGCGCGGCCGCTGGCTCGCCGACGGTTTTGCCCCGGTACGCGCCGCCTGGCTCGCGCATGCCCGGGGCCTGGGCGCGCCTATTGACGTTCGGCTCGGGGATACCCTGATAAGCGGGAGGTTTGCCGATCTCGACGCCGACGGGGCGTTGATCGTCGAGAGCGCCGGCGGCGCGCGCCAGCGCGTCACCGCCGGCGATGTCGTCGATGCGGCGCTGCAGGCGTGAACGACATGTTGCTCGTGATCGACGTCGGAAACACCAACACCAAGGTCGCAATCTTCGACGGCGGTGTGCTGAAGGGGGCCTGGCGCAGCGCTACCGACACCACACGCACGGCCGACGAGTATGCGGTGTGGTTGACCCAGCTCATGGAGCTCCAGGGCCTCAAGCGCGGCGAGGTCGACGCCGCGATCATCGCTTCGGTGGTGCCGGACACGACCTTCAATCTCGTGACCTTGTGCCGGCGCTACTTCAACATCCAGCCGTTGCAGGTCGGCGACCCCAGCGTCAAGCTCGGCATCAAGGCGCTGATCGACCGCCCCGAGGAGGTCGGCGCCGATCGGCTGGTCAACGCCGTGGCCGCCCAGGAGCGCTACGGCGGTCCGCTCATCATCGTCGACTTCGGCACCGCGACGACCTTCGATCTGGTCGATCGCGACGGCAACTACGCCGGCGGCGTCATCGCGCCCGGCATCAACCTGTCGCTCAAGGCGCTCTACATGGCCGCCGCCAAGCTGCCCCACGTCGACATCCGGCGGCCGCAGCGCGCGATCGCGACCAACACCGTCCACGCGATGCAGTCGGGTATCTTCTGGGGCTATATCGGGCTGATCGAGGGCATCGTGGCCCGAATGCGGGCGGAGGTCGAGGCCGAGCTGCCGGTGATCGCCACCGGCGGGCTGGCGCCGATGTTCGCCGGCGCGACCAGCGCGATCACCTCGGTCGACAGCGACATTACGCTGCGCGGCCTGCTGCTGATCTACGAGCGCAACCGCGAGTGAGCCAATACCAGCTCAGCACCGCGCTGTGGGGCAGCAACGAGCTCCTGTTCCTGCCGCTCGGGGGCGCCGGCGAGATCGGCATGAACCTCAATCTCTACGGCTACGCCGGCAAGTGGCTGATGGTCGATCTCGGCGTCACGTTCGGCGACGACTCGGTGCCCGGGATCGATGTCGTGATGCCCGATCCCGGCTTCATCGTCGAGCGCAAGGACGATCTCGTCGGCCTGGTGCTGACCCACGCCCACGAGGACCACATCGGCGCGGTGCCGCACCTCTGGCGCCGCCTGCAGTGCCCGATCT
>JACQAI010000399.1 GCA_016195115.1 Pseudomonadota bacterium | reverse complement strand
CTTCCTGGTCAGCCGCGGCCGCGCGATCTACGAGGGTCGCCGCTGGGTGGTCGCGATCGAGCGCGGCATCGCGCCGGTGACCTTGGGCTTGATCGCGGCGAGCGCGGTCGTGATCACGCGCGCCGCCGACCACGGCGCGATCGCCTACGCCGTCACCGCCGCGACCGCCGGCATCGCCGCGTTCACCCGCTTCCACCCGCTGCTCGTGATCCTCGCCGCCGGCGTCATGGGTGCGCTCGGATTGATTTGATCGTGCCCTCACCCTCCCAACGCTGCGCGTTGGGTCCCTCCCTCTCCCGCCGGTGCGGGAGAGGGGCGCGAAATTCCCTCTCCCGCACCGCGGGAGAGGGAAGGGGCCCGCGCGGCGCAGCCGCGTGGGAAGGGTGAGGGCGCGCGAAGCGCGCGGGTGAGGGCTAGATCCGGCGGTCGGCCAGCGGCGGCAGGAAGCGGTCGCTCCAGATTGCGTCGACCGGCGCCTTGCTCGTCAGTTGGAAGCCTTCGACCAGCGTGTCGATGTTGCGCGCCAGGCGCGCGCGCTGGACCGCGCCGAGACCGAACTCGCGCACCTCGGCGGTCGACACCTGATACTTGAGCACCCACTCGAGCCGTTCGGTCTCGAGCGGACCGTTGACCAGCGGGTCGACCTTGACCGCGGCGACCGCGGGCGCCTTGTGGTCGGCCAGGGCGTCGCGCCAACCCTTGGCGACGGCGCGCAGGAACGGCGTGATCGCGGCCGCGTTGTCGCGCAGGAACTTGCGGCTGACGATCACCGAGTTCGAATAGAGATCGAGCCCGTAATCGGCGTAGCGCATGATCGAGATGTCCTCGAACTTGACGCCCTGGCTCTTGAGGTTGAACCAGATCGTGCTGTCGAAGCCGGTGATCGCGTCGACCTCCTGCTTGACGAACATGGCCTCGCGCAGCCGCAGGTCCATGTTGTTGAACTTGACCGATGCGGGATCGAGCTTGTTGGTACGGAAGAACACCGGGAACAGGCGATAGCCGCTGTCGGTGACCGGCCCGCCCAGGGTCTTGCCGACCAAGTCGGCGGGCTTCTGGATGTTGGCGCTCTTCCAGCTCACGACGCAGGTCGGCGTGACGTTGAAGACGTTGAACACGCCGAGCGGCGTCTGCTCGGGGTTCTTGGCGTGGAACTCGGCGAGCAGCGGCAGGTCGGTGAAGCTGGCGTCGTAGGTTTCGGTGGCGACCCGCTGCAGCGCGTCGGCGCCGAGCCCCGGATCCATCGCCGTGATCTTGATGCCCTCGGCGGCGAAATAACCGCGCTCGAGCGCATGGATGAACGGCGTGTTGCTGCCGTTGCGCGGCAAATTGAGCGAGAACTTGAGCGGCACGCCGCCCGCCTGGGCCCACACATGCGGCATCGGCATCGAAGCCGCCAGCACCGTCGCGCCGCCCAGTTGTAAGGCGCGTCGCCGAGTCAACGTGCCGCCGATCTTGGTCTTCATGCACGGTGCGGAACTGCTCGACGTCGTTGCCCTTGATGTTGCGGTACTGGAGCATCAGGACGCGCGGCTTCTCCCACTCGCCGTCCTTGCCGTACTTGATGTCGCCGACGATGGTCTTGAACGTGGTCTTGCGGATGTAATCCGCGAGCTTGGCGTCATCGATGCTCTTGGTCGCGTTGATCGCGTCGGCCAGAACCTGCATGTTGGCGTAGGCGAACGGCGGCAGGTAGTAGCCGAGCGGGTCGAGGTTTTCGCCCGGCGCTTTCGCCTGGTATCTCTTGATAAACTCGCCGATGCCGGGGAACTCCATCTTCGGGCTCGGCACCCACCAGTCGTAGCTCAGGAAGCCGTTGAGCTGCGCGCCGAGCTGCTGCTTGATCGCGGTGACCTGCACGCCGACCATGCCGCCGCCGACCAGCTTGGCCTTCAGGCCGACCTCGTTGATCGCGCGCACCATGCCGACCGAGTCGGGCGGATATGAGTCGATATAGACGACGTCGGCGTTGGTCGCCTGGATCGCGCGTACGATCGGGGTGAAATCGGTGGTGGGCGGCGGATAGGTCTTGTCGTAGACGACGTTGAGGCCGGCCGCCTTGGCGTTGACCCGGATGCCGTCGATGGCGTTCTTCGGGAACTCGGCGTCGGCGCCGATGATCGCCAGGGTCTTGGGCTTGGGGTTGAGCCGCATCGCGGCCTCGATGAAGCCCTTCGAGAACGAGATCTTCGGGTCGGCGCCCGTCGGCAGCATCGAGAAATATTTCGGATAGTGGAACTCGCCGTTGGCGTCGAGCGCGAACAGGCCGAGGAACACCTTGTTCTTCTGCATCACGACGGGGATCGCCGGCGCGACCTGGTTGGTCGCGTAGCCCGACACGACGAGGTCGACTTTGTCGATGTCCATCAGCTTGGTGTAGATGCCGGGCACCGCGCCGGGGCTGCTCTGGTCGTCGTACCAGATCAGTTTGACCTGCTTGCCGAGCAGGCCGCCCTTGGCGTTGACCTCGTCTCGCCAGATCTGCATGCCGAGCAACGCGGTCTTGCCGATCGGCGACAGGCCGCCGGTGAGCGCCATGCCGAAGCCGATCGTGATCTCCTCGGCGGCCTTGGCGACCGGGCTCCAGGCCAACGTCGCGACGACGGCGAGCGCCGCCAATGCCCGGCCGATCCGGGTGCCCCTGGACTGCAACATCGTCGTCGTCCTCCCTTATGGTTAATCGCGGCAAGCGCTACGCTGACCCGAGCCTAACATAAGCACAAGCCGCCGCCGCGTGGTACGCGTCGCCGCAGCCCGCCAAAAGGACGCATGGCATGACCAACGGCCCGCTCTCCGGCATCCAGGTGCTCGACCTGTGCGGCTACCTCGCCGGGCCCTACGGCTGCACCCTGCTCGGCGACCTCGGCGCCGACGTCATCAAGATCGAGCCGCCGGGCGGCGAGGTGATGCGCCAGTTCCCGTCGAGCTTGCCGGGCGACAGCCGCGGTTTCGTCGGCATCAACCGCGGCAAGCGCAGCGTCGTGGTCAACCTCAAGCACAAGGCCGGCCTCGGTGTGCTCGAGCGGCTGGTCGCGCGCGCCGACGTCCTGGTCGAGAATTTCCGCCCCGGCGTGCCGGCGCGGCTCGGCATCGACTACCCGACCTTGAAGGCGATCAACGCGCGGCTGATCTATTGCGGCCTGACGGGCTACGGCGACGACGGGCCGCTCGCCGAGGCCGCCGGCTTCGACCAGGTGCTGCAGTCGATGTCCGGCATCGCGCGTTTCCAGGGCCGCGACGGCGCCCCCCAGGTCGTGCTCGGCTCGATCGTCGACTACTACACCGCGGCGCTGACCGCGCTCGGCGTGGTCGCGGCGCTCTATCACCGCGAGCGCAGCGGCGCCGGTCAGTATCTGTCGACCTCGCTGCTGCGCTCGGCGATCACCATGCAGGCGGGGCGCTTTGTGTGGACCGAGAGTGCGTCTCGAGAAAC
>JACQAI010000111.1 GCA_016195115.1 Pseudomonadota bacterium | reverse complement strand
TGCTTGTCGCGGGCGAGCGCCCGGCATGCGATAGCGACGACTGGCGGCAGCTCGTCTTTCTTAAGATAGCCCATGACGGTACGTCGACCGACGCCGAGGAGCTTGGCCGCCTCGGTGAGCGAAAGTCCCAACGCCGTCCGCCATGCCGCGAAATCGGCTCCCGTCATCTTCTGCTGCTCTTCGGCAATCCGCCACAGCGTTGATGATGACAAGTCCAGCCGACCCCACTTGGTCCGGACGGGCCACGCCACCCCTAAGCCGCCCTCGATGATTCTGACCTTGGCGAACGCCTTGGCATCGTCGACCAGCGGCGCAAAATGCATGCTTCGCGCGAGCAGACCGGTCAGATCGAGCGCGTGGCTTCGACGCTCTCCTGCAAATCGCACGCGCAGGGTCAGGCCGCCGGTCGGACGTATCTTCGTGACCTTGGTGATGTCACCATCCATGGCCGTCACCTCTGGAACTCGCCCCACATCGCCAATAGATTCGTCTTGTTCTCCTCGATCCAGCGGCGTGCTTGCCTCAAGACTCTGGGTGGTGCGGCGCCGGCCAGCAAGTCGCCGTCGGAGACGCGAATCTTGGCGGCAAAGTCAGCGCCCTTGATATGGACGTGCGGCGGATTCTCATCCTGGAAGAACATCAGGAGTTTGAAGCTGCCGAACCGCTTGATCTCCGGCATCCGTCTTCCTGCTATCGCGGCTAATATAGGGCAATATTTGCCCTAGCCCAAGAGGGCCGTGATCCCAAGGCCGACTTCGGCGAGGGGGGCCCGATGATCGCGAACCGAGACTCGCGGCGCCCCGCGGCAGCGCGCGCTTGGCTCGAGGCGGCCGGCTGAGCCCTACGCCGCCTGTTGGGCGCGGTGGCGGGTGACCTGCTCGGCGTAGTTGGCGCGGTAGGCCGCGAACGACGCGGCGTGCACCGCCTCGGCCGCGGCATCGAAATCGGCGACCGGCGCCGGATCGAGATCGAAATGGCCGTAGCGGTCGACGCCGCGCACCAGATGCGCGGGGTGGCGCTGTGAGCCGGTGTGGCGCACCGAGGTCGGGATGTAGCTGATGCCGATGCCGATGCGCCGGTCGGTGCCGTTGTTGGGGCCCGACTGATGCACCGTCAGGGTGTTGTGCAGCGAGAACTGGCCGGGCGCCAGGCAGCAGTCGACCGCGGCCGAGACGTCGCCCGGATCGGCGATCCACTGGCCGGCGTCGTTGACGCTGTCGCTGAGCCCGTAGGTGTGCGGCCGCTGCCCGCGCCGGTTGCTGCCCGGCACGAAGGCCATGCAGCCGCTGTCGCGCGCGGCGTCCGACAGCGCCAGCCAGGCGGTGACGTGCTGGTCGTGGGGATCGAGCCCGAAGTGGGTGGCGTCCTGATGCCAGCCGGCGACATGCGGCGTGCCCGGCTCCTTGATGAACCAGGTGGTGGTGAAGACCAGGATGTCGGGGCCGATCACGTCCTCGACGGCGTCGAGGATCTTGGGATGGCGCACCAGCTCCTGCGCCCACTGGAACAACAGGTAGGTGCGTGAGCGGTACTGGCGCTTGCTGGGCGACAGCGCGCCGCTCAGATTCTCGCCGATCTGCGCCTCGAACGCCTCGAGCGCGCCGCGGTAGCGGCGGGCGTCGGCGGCGTCGAGCGCCGGCAAAGGCAGCAGGAACCCGTCGCGGCGATAGGCGGCGATCTGGGCTTCGGTCAGGGTCTTGGGCATGGCGTCACCCCCGGCTCAACGGGTCGGCGCGACCATCATCGCACAGTCAGCCGCGCAGCGCCTGCCAGATCCGGCCCGGGGTCGCGGGGCCCTCGATGGTCTCGAGGCCCAAGGGCGCCAGCGCGTCGACGATGGCGTTGGCGACCGCCGGGAAGCCCGCGACCGCGCCGGCCTCGCCGCAGCCTTTGACGCCGAGCGGATTGGTCGTGCAGCGCGAGTTGTTGAAGCCGAGCGCGAACGCCGGCAGGTCGTCGGCGCGCGGCATGGCGTAGTCCATGAACGAGCCGGCGACCAGCTGCCCGGACTTGGGATCGTACGCGGCGTGCTCGAGCAGCGCCTGGCCGACGCCCTGGGCGATCGCGCCGTGGGCCTGGCCGGACGCCACCATCGGGTTGACCAGCACGCCGTAGTCGTCGACCGCGCTGTAGCGCGCCAGGGTGACGCGGCCGGTGTCGCGGTCGATCTCGACCTCGACCACGTGGGTGCCGTTGGGGAAGGTCATCCACTCGCGCGTCCACGCATGATAGGTGTCGAGCGGCGCGCCGGTGTCGCGCGCGCGGGCGGCCAGCGCGAGCAGCTCGATCGCGCGATCGGTGCCCGCGACGATGAAGCGGCCGTGCTCGAACGCGATGTCGGCTTCGGCGGCCTCGAGCGCGTCGGCGGCGAGGCGCCGGCCCTTGGCGATGATCTCGTCCGAGGCGCGCCAGATCGCGGTGCCGCCCATGTAGGTCGCGCGCGAGCTGCCGTGGCCGCCGCCCGCCTTGATCAGGTCGGTGTCGCCCTGGCGCAGCCGGATCAGCGCGTCGGACACGCCGAGCCGGTCGGCCAGGATCTGCGGAAACGTCGTTTCGTGGCCCTGGCCGATCGTCTGGGTGCCGGTGATCAGCGACACCGTGCCGTCGGGCTCGAAGCGGATGTCGACGTTCTCGTGCGGCGAGCCGCCGGTGCCCTTGATGTGATAGGCGAAGCCGAGGCCGCGCAGCAGGCCGCGCGCCGCACTGTCCCGCTGGCGCGCCGCGAAGCCGGCGACGTCGGCCAGCGCCAACGCCTTGTCGAAGGTGTCGGCGAAAGTGCCGCTGTCGACCTTGAAGCCGAGCGCGTTGGTCATCGGCATTGCCGCGGCCGGCACCATGTTTTTCCGTCGCAGCTCGGCGCGGTCGAAGCCGCCGCGCCGGGCCGCGAGGTCGATCAGACGCTCGATGATGTTGTTGGCTTCGGCGAAGCCGGGTCCGCGCGTGACGCCGATCGGCGCCGTGTTGGTCAAGACCGCGCTGATCTCGAGCGCGACCGCCGGGATCGTGTAGACCGTGCCCTGCAGGTGTAAATACTGGTTGGTCTGGACGGCGCCCGAGCCGCCGCTGAGATAGGCGCCGACATTGGCGACGCTGGTCGCGCGCAGCGCCAGGAATTTGCCCTGCGCGTCGAGCGCCAGCGCCGCCTCGGCGATGTGATCGCGCGCCTGGTGGTCCGACACGAAGCCTTCGGAGCGCGTCGCGATCCACTTGACCGGCTTGCCGACGCGCTTGGCCGCCCAGCAGATCAACACGTGCTCGGCATAGACGAAGTTCTTGGCGCCGAAGCCGCCGCCGACGTCGGGTGCGACCAGGCGCACGGCGGTCGACGGCACACCCAGCGCGCGCGCCGTGTGGTCGCGGATCAGATGGATGTTCTGGCTGGAAACATGCAGCGTGTAGCGGCCCGCCGCGGCATCGTACTGGCCGACCGCGCCGCGCGGCTCCATCGGGTTGGTGACGATGCGGTGGTTGACCAGGCGCAGGCTGACGACGTGCTTCGCCGCGGCGAACGCCGTGTCGACGGTTTGCTTGTCGCCGGTGCGCCAGTCCAGGCAGACGTTGCCGGGCACCTCGGCCGACAGGATCGGCGCGCCGGGCGCGCGCGCCGCGGCGGCGGTCGTGACCGCGGGGAGGGGTGCGTAGCGCACGTCGACCAGCTCGGCGGCGTCGAGCGCCTGGTCGCGCGTCGCGGCGACGATCAGGGCGACCGGCTCGCCGACGAACCGCACGGTGTCGACCGCGAGCAGCGGCTGCGGCGCGAAGGCGAACGGCTCGTTGGTCTGGACGTTGGCCTCGGCGCTCGGCCGCAGCGGCAGTAACCGATCGGCGGCGACCTCGGTGGCGGTCAGCACCGCCAGTACCCCCGGCGCGGTCCGCGCCGCCGCCGTGTCGATCGCGTCGATACGCGCGTGAGCATGCGGCGAGCGCAGCAACACGGCATGCACGAGGCCGTCGAACGCCAGATCGTCGAGATAGGCGCCGCGGCCGGTCAGGAAGCGCGCGTCCTCCCGCCGCTTGGGCGCATCGCCGATCGTTGCACCATCTGCCGCCATGCGGTCTCCTCCCGGTTCTCCATCGTCG
>JACQAI010000398.1 GCA_016195115.1 Pseudomonadota bacterium | reverse complement strand
TGGCAGCTCGACGGCGTCACCGTCAACCTGCCGACCCGGGCGATGCGTGGCCACAACTGGACCGGTGCGGCGATGGACTGGACGCGCGCGCCCGAGCAATACGGCGCCATCCACTTTCACGACGACGACCTCGTCGATGCCTGCTGGGAGCCCGATTTCGAGTTCCAGATCCCGGCCGACCTGCGCTCCGGCATCTACGCCGCCAAGCTCTCCGCAGACGGCTTCGTCTTCTGGGTGCCGTTCTTCGTGCGGCCGTCCCGCGGCACGGCGCGCTCGAAGGTTGCTTTCCTCGCTTCGACAGCGACTTACACGGCATATCTGAACTACAGAAGCCGCTACCTATCCCTTGTCGGCGAACGCTATGCCGGGCGGCTGGCGGTGATGGACGGGGTCGACACGCTGCTGCTCGAGTTCCCGGAGCTCGGGCTGTCGACCTACGACCGCCATTCCGACGGCAGCGGCGTCTGCTATTCCAGCCGCCACCGGCCGCTCACCAACGTGCGCCCGACCGGTCGCCATTGGAACTTTAATATCGACCTCTTCATCATTGATTGGCTTGAGAAATTTGGCGGCGACTACGACGTCATCACGGAAGACGACCTGGCCCGCGAAGGGCTCGGCCTGCTGACGCCCTACCGCGTCGTGCTGACCGGCTCGCACCCGGAGTACGACTCGCGCGGCATGCTCGATGCCCTGGAGGGCTATCTCAGGCGAGGCGGGCGCCTGATGTACATGGGCGGCAACGGGTTTTACTGGCGGATCGCCCATCATCCGACGCGCGACGGCGTGCTCGAGGTCCGGCGGGCCGAGGGCGGGGTGCGCGCCTGGGACGCCGAGCCGGGCGAGGCCTATCACAGCTTCACGGGCGAGTATGGCGGCCTGTGGCGGCGCAACGCCCGGGCGCCCCAGCGTCTGGTCGGGGTCGGCTTCATCAGTCAGGGTTTTGATAAGTGCAGCTATTACAGAAGGCTGCCGGCCGCGGATGATCCCCGGGTTGCCTGGGCGCTGGCCGGCATCAAGGACGACCTGCTGGGCGATTTCGGCGTGCTCCAGGGCGGCGCCGCCGGGCTCGAGATCGACGCCGTCGACCGCTGGCTCGGCACGCCGCCGCACGCCCTGGTGCTGGCGCGCAGCGAGAACCACTCGAACACCTACGAGTTGGTCGCCGAGGAGGTGCTGGTGCCGCACGGCGCCACCGACGCGGTGATCAACCCCGACATCCACGCCGACATCACGTTCTTCGAGACCCCGGCGGGCGGCGCGGTGTTCTCGACCGGCTCGATCGCCTATGCCGGCTCGCTGGCCTGGAACAGCTTTCAGAACAACATCGCCAAGCTGACCGCCAACGTCCTCGAGCGCTTCAAGGACCCGGCTCCGTTCGTCATGCCGAAACCGGAGACGGCGGGGCGGCCATCCAGTAGCGCCTGAAATAACAGGCGATATACAGGCCTCCCCCTCCATGCGAATGTCGCATAATGCATATTATGAAAAGAAAAGACACGAACCCTGGGCCGTGCGCTGGACTGGGCTCCGCATGTTCAACGCGGCTGGGCTGGCGGTTGCTCCCGCGCGGCCGCGTCCCGCGGCCTACAGCCCGTGACCATAGTCGCGCTGGATCTCGGCGATCTGGATGCGGTAATGGCTGAAGATCGTCTTGCCGGTGGCCATCGCGGCGATGTGCTCGGGATCGGCGTTCCAGCGGTCCAGGGAAGCCTGGTCGCGCCACATCGAAATCGTGATCACCTTGGCGGGGTCGCTGCGGCTCTGGAAGGCTTCCTTGGACACGAAACCGTCGATCGTCGCGACCTTGGCCAGCAGCTGGGCGAGCAGGCGCTGATGCTCGGCCTCCTGCCCCGGCCGGACGCCAAACTCGATGATGCAGACGATCATGGCTTGGGGTCGTCGTCCTCGCGCATGTAGCGCCCGTAGTAACCGCCCGGGTCGCGGTCGACGAAGCGGGCCTCGTCGAGCTCGGCCACCAGGCCGTCGTAGCCGGGCTCGACATGGGGCGGCAGCCGCATTTTCCAGGTCGCGTAGTCGGCCTCGTGGCCCATGTGCGTGAGCACGGCGCGCTTCGGCTGAGCCCGGCGGATCCAGTCCATCGTCTGGGCGAAATGCGAGTGCGTCGGGTGCGGCTCGTCGCGCAGGCAGTCGACGATCCACAAATCGAGCCCGCCCAGTATGGCGAAGGTGCGCTCGTCAAACGATTTGACGTCGGTCGAATAGGCGCAGTTGCCGAACCGGAAGCCGAGCGTCTTGTGGCCGAAGCCGTGGTCCTGCTCGAACGGCATCACGCGAATATGGCCGACCTGGAACGGCCCCCGGATCTCGTGCGGGATCAAATACGGCTTGTAGTACGGCCCACCCGGGTCGACCGGCTTGAAGACGTAGCCGAACGAATGCCCGACGTGGGCCAAAGTCTCAGCGCTGCCATAGACATCGATCGGTTTTTTCATGTGGCGATTGAGCGGCCTCAGATCGTCGATGCCGTTCATGTGGTCGGCGTGGTGGTGGGTCCACACGATCGCCGTCACGTCGTTGACCCCGGCATCGAGCAGCTGGGCGCGCAGGTCGGGCGAGGTGTCGACCAGGATGCGGGTGTCGGCCTCCTCGACCAGGATCGAGACCCGGCGCCGGCGGTTCTTCGGCTCCTTGGGATCGCAGCGCCCCCACTCCGGCCCGATCATCGGCACGCCGCCCGAGCCGCCGCAGCCCAGCACCGTCACCTTCATGACGCCACCGCGCCGGGCGCCGGCCTCGGCACCTTGCTGAACAGCTCGAAGAAGTTGGCGGTTGTGCGGGCCGCCAGCCCGTCCGGCGTCAGGCCCGCGAGCTCGGCCGCGACCGCGGCGGTGTGGACCACGAAGGCCGGTTCGTTGCGCTTGCCGCGATGCGGCACCGGCGCCAGGAACGGCGCGTCGGTCTCGATCAGCAGCCGGTCGGCCGGCACCATGGCGGCGGCGTCCCGCACGCCATCGGCCTTCTTGAACGTGACAATGCCGGACAGCGAGACCATGAGGCCGAGCGCGACCGCGCCCTCGGCCAAGCTGCGCGAGCCGGAGAAACAGTGGATGACGCCGCGGAACGACCCCTTCGCCTGCTCGTCGGCAAGGATCGCCAGGGTGTCGGGCTCGGCGTCGCGCGTGTGCACGATCAGGGGCAGGCCGGTCGCGCGCGCCGCCGCGATGTGGACCCGGAAGCTGCGCTGCTGGGCGTCGCGCGGGCTGTGCTCATAGTAGTAGTCGAGCCCCGACTCGCCGATGCCGACCACCTTGGGATGATCCGCCAGCGCGATGAGGGTCTCGACGGCGTAGCCCCAGTCGTCGCCGGCCTCGTGCGGATGCACCCCGACGCTGCAATAGACGTCTGGAAAGCGTTCGGCGATCACGCGCACCCGCTCGAACTCGTCGAGCCGGGTGCAGATCGTGACCAGGCGCCCGACCCCGGCGCGGCGCGCCCGCGCCACGACCTCGTCGAGCTCGGCGGCGAACGCGGGAACGTCGAGATGGCAGTGGCTGTCGACGAGCACGCCGGCCCCTACTCCGCCGCGGCTTCTGGCGCGACGTAGCGCGGGAACACCGGCGCCGGCGCGGGCAGCGCCCGGCCGGCCGCCAAGGCATGGTTCGGCCCGAGCCGATCGAAGCCGCGCGCGTCGCCCGCCAGCGCCAGCTGATCGAGGATCTTGGCCGCCGCGCCGGGCATGAAGGGCTGCACCAGGATGCCGAGATGACGGATCACGTCGCTCAGCACGTACAGCACCGTCGCCATGCGCGGCGGATCGGTCTTGCGCAGGGTCCACGGCGCCTGCTCGTCGATGTAGCGGTTGGCGTCGCTGACCACGGTCCAGATCAGCTCGAGCGCGCGGTGGAACGCCTGCTGCGCCATCTCGGCGCGCAGCGCGTCGATCAGCCCGTGCGCCGTGCCGAGCAAGGTCTGGTCGGCGGCGCTGAACGGTCCCGGGGTCGGCACCGCGGCGCCGCAGTTCTTGGCCACCATGCTGAGCACGCGCTGCGCCAGATTGCCGAGGTCGTTGGCGAGGTCGGTGTTGATGCGCTTGATCAGCTGATGGCGCGCGAAATTGCCGTCGCTGCCGAACGGCACCTCGCGCAGCAGGAAGTAGCGCACCGGATCGAGCCCGAACTCGTCGACCAGCTTGAGGGGATCGATGACGTTGCCGAGCGATTTCGAGATCTTCTGGCCCTCGTTGGTCCACCAGCCGTGGGCGAACACGCGCGTCGGCGGCGCGACCCCGGCCGCCATCAGGAAGGCGTGCCAGTAGACCGTGTGGAAGCGCAGGATATCCTTGCCGACCATGTGCAGGTCGGCCGGCCAGTAGCGCCGGAACATCTCGCTGGTTTCATCGGGATAGCCGACCGCGGTGATGTAGTTGGTCAACGCGTCGAGCCAGACGTACATGATGTGCGCCGGATCGTTGGGCACCGGCACGCCCCACTTGAAGCTGGTGCGCGACACCGACAAATCGTGCAGCCCCGACTTGACGAAGCTGATCACCTCGTTGCGCCGCGCGCGCGGGCCGATGCACTCCGGATTGGCGTCGTAGAACGCCAGCAGCCGGTCCTGCCAGGCCGACAGCCGGAAGAAGTAGCTCGGCTCCTCGACCCACTCGACGTCGGCGCCGGTCGGCGCCTTGCCGCCGACCAGCTCGCTCTCGGCGTAGAACGCCTCGTCGCGCACCGCGTACCAGCCCGCGTAGCTGCCGAGATAGATATCGCCGTGCGCCACCAGCTTCTGCCACAGCGCCTGGCACGAGCGGGTATGGCGCGCCTCGGTGGTGCGAATGAAATCGTCGAAGCTGCAGTTGAGTTTCTCGGCCAGCGCCTTGAACTCGGCCGACACGCGGTCGGTGAAGGCCTGCGGGTCGAGCCCAGCCGCCGCCGCCGACTTCTCGACCTTCTGGCCGTGCTCGTCGGTGCCGGTCAGGAAGCGCACGTCGTGGCCGTCGAGCCGCATGAAGCGCGCCAGCACGTCGCACGACAGGGTCGTGTACGCATGGCCGATGTGCGGCGAGTCGTTGACGTAGTAGATCGGCGTGGTGATGAAGTAGGAGCGGCGCACGGACATGGCTGTCGGACTCGGGTTCGGCGCGGCTGAGACTCAGCGCCGCGAGTCACGGTCCAACGCCAAAAAAGCGTTCAGAACCACCTGCTTGCGGTCGAGGTTGAGGCTGTCCGCCCGGGCGAATAGATGGGTGCTGTTCTCCCATACCTCAACCAGGCGATCAAGACCGGCCCGCTCGACCAGGGCGGCGCCGATCGCGCCCTCGCCTGCCACCGCCTCGGAAATCGGCGCGCCCTTGGCGCCGGCGCGGATCAGCCGGGCGAGCCACCAGCCGTAGAGGTCGGTGAAGCATTCGTAAGCCTCCTGCCCGCTCGCGCGCGCGAGTCGCTCGCTGAGTTGGTAGAGCGCATCCATATCGAGCCGGGGCGCGCCGCGGAACAGCGCCAGCATGTCGCGGTAAACCTCGAGCCCGCCGCGCTCGATCAAATCGAGGGCGCGCCCAGCGCTGCCTTCGGCGAGGCCGACCAGGCTGGCGCGCGCCGCGCCGTCGAGCTCGGGGCGCAGGCGCCGCAGCAGGCCGTCGAGCGTCGTGTCGTCGAGCGGCGCCAGGCGCAGCAGCCGGCAGCGCGAGCGGATGGTCGCCAGCGCGGCGCCGGGGGCGTGCGCGATCAGCAGCAGCAGCGCGTTGGCCGGCGGCTCCTCGAGCACCTTCAAGAGCGCGTTGGCGGCGTTGTGGTTGAGCGCGTCGAGCGCGTCGACGATGACGACCCGCCAACCGCCCTCGGCCGCGGTCAGATGCATGAACGCGGCGATGCCGCGGATCTGGTCGACGCTGATCTCGGTGCGCAGGCGGCCGCGCCGCTCGTCGTACTGGCGCTCGATGGTCAGCAGGTCGGCATGGCCGCCGGACGCGATACGCCGGAACACCGGATCGTCGGCCGCGGTCGTCAGGTTGTCGGGGGCGGTCGCGCCGAACAGTCCGGCGTCGCGCGGGCCCGCGCCCTCGCGCAGCACGAAACGGGCGAATCGATAGGCCAAGGTTGCCTTGCCGACCCCCGGCCGGCCGGCGATCAGCCAGGCGTGCGGCAGCCGGCCCGACAGCCAGGCGTCGAGCAGCACGCGCTCGGCCGCCCCCTGCCCCACCAAGTCCGGGTTCTCGCGCGGCAGCGGCGCTGCCACATCGTCGTCCGCGTCCTTGCTCGAGCGCTTGGCCATGCCCAGGGTCTGCCATAGGCTCGGGGGCATGAGCAAGGCGCAGCCGCGCAAACCCCCTGACGACGCCGACGGGCCGGCGCCGGGCGGCAAGAACTACATGACGCCGCGCGGCTTCCGCCGGCTGCAGGACGAGCTCGGCCAGCTCAGCCGGACCGAACGGCCGAAGGTCGTCGAGGTGGTTGCCTGGGCGGCCGGCAACGGCGACCGCTCGGAGAACGGCGACTACATCTACGGCAAGAAGCGCCTGCGCGAGATCGACCGCCGCATCCGTTTCCTGTCGAAGCGGCTCGAGACCGCCGAGGTCGTCGACCCGGCGCGCCAGCGCCATCTCGATCGGGTGTTCTTCGGCGCCACCGTCAGCTACGCCGACGACAGCGGCGGCGCACGCACGGTCACGATCGTCGGCGTCGACGAGGCCGACATGGCCGACGGCCAAGTCAGCTGGATCTCGCCGCTCGCGCGCGCGCTGATGAAGACCCAGGTCGGCGACACCGTCGAGCTCAGGAGCCCGAGCGGCGTCCAGACTATCGAGGTGCTCGAGATCCGCTACGAGGACGGCGCGGATTAGGACGCCGAGCAGTCCCCAGAGTTCTCGACACGATCCATCTCATTTGAAATTGATTGCATGGGGCAGTCGGTGCACCCTCAACGGCAAGTTGCACCGATACGGAGGCCCTCGATGCGTCTGGCGACCATCGTCGTGGCGGCACTCTCTGTCGCAGGGTGTCAGCAGCAGTCCGGCATCAAGGAGGTCGAACCGAACACCTTCAAGGTCGACGCCTTGCGCGCGCCGGTTCTCGGCGGCGCGACCGCGGCCAAGCAGGTCGTCCTCGACGAGGCGAACATGCATTGCAAAAGCAGGGGTGGCGAGGTCATCCCGGTCGCGCAACGCGCGTTCTCGCCGCTGCCGAGCCCCTACGGCGATGTCGCCTATGAACTGACGTTCAAGTGCGCTGAGCGTGGCGCCGGCGCCGCGCGCGCCGACCAAGATCCGCCCGCCTCGGTCGCGATCTTGCAGGCGACGACCGCCACCGCACCCGTGGTCGATCCGGTTCCGGCCGGTACGGCCGACGGCAAGCGCTTGGCGCTGGTGATCGGCAACGGCTCATATCGACAGGCGGGCGCTTTGGCCAATCCGCCGAACGACGCGCGATTGATCTCGCAAACCCTGCGCGGCATCGGCTTTGAGGTCATCGAGGTGATCAATGCCGACCAAGCAACGATGAAACGGTCGGTCCAGACCTTCGGTCTGAAGCTCGAGCAGTACGGGAGAAGCGGCATCGGCTTATTCTACTATGCCGGCCACGGCATCCAGGCCCAGGGAAGAAACTATCTGATCCCGGTAACCGCCCGGATCGAACGCGAGACCGACCTCGAGATCGAGGCGGTTTCGGCCGATTGGATCTTGGCTCAGATGGACTACGCCCGGACTCGCCTCAATCTCGTGGTCCTGGATGCGTGCCGAAACAATCCGTTTGCTCGCAGCTTCCGGTCGGTCAACCGCGGATTGGCCCGAATGGACGCGCCCAGCGGCACCTTGATCGCCTACTCGACCGCGCCCGGCGATGTCGCAACCGACGGCACGGGACGGAACAGCCCGTACTCGGAAGCTCTCGCACGAGCGATGATGATGCGCGACACCCCGGTCGAACAGGCTTTCAAACAGGTGCGTCTGACGGTGCGTGAGGCCACCAGCGACCAGCAGACGCCATGGGAAGCGTCCTCCCTGACCGCGGAATTTTACTTCGTTCAGGCGGCGCGAGCAGCCCGCTGACGTGACGGCTCACCGGCAGAGGCTGATCAGCTTCCCGCTATCGGCACCAGCGCGATACTGAGCCGCGCCGCCGCCGCCGCGACGACGGCGCGGTGCACGTCGACGATCGCACTGGTCGCATCGAGCACGGCGCAGCGGCCGGGCTCGGCGGCGGCGATCGCGAGGAAGCCCTGGCGCAGGCGCTCGTGGAACGCGGTGTCCATGGCTTCGAACCGCTGCTCGCGTCCCGGCCGGGCGCGCGCGCGCGCCAGGCCGACCGTCACGGGCAGATCGAGGATGAGGGTCAGATCGGGCGTCAGCGCGCCGACCGCCAGGCAGCGCAGCGCCTCGAGCGCGGCACGGTCGATGCCGTGGCCATAGCCTTGATACGCCAAGGTCGAGTCGGCGAAGCGGTCGCACGCGACCCAATGTCCGGCGGCGAGCGCGGGCTCGATCGTACGCATCACGTGCTCGCGCCGCGCTGCGCTGAGCAGCAGCGCCTCGGTCAGGCCGTCCCAGCGTTCGGGTGCGCCTTCGACGATCAGCTTGCGGATCTCCTCGGCACCCGGCGCGCCACCCGGCTCGCGGGTGACCACGACCGTGTGGCCGGCGGCCTCGAGGGCGCGCGCCAGCAGCGCGATCTGGGTCGACTTGCCGGCGCCCTCGCCGCCCTCGAAGGTAATGAAGCGTCCGCGCGTCATGCCGCACCGTACCGCCAAAGCGTCGGCCGATGAAGCCCACGCCTCACGGACGCGTCGCCGTGCGCGCCAGAAATGCCCGCACCGGCGGCATCAGGTTGGCCTCGCGCGCCGCGAGCAGATCGGGATCATCCCGCGGCACGTCATGGTAGGCCGTCGCAAGCCACGGGCTGGCGGGATCGCGCTCGAGCTCGCGCGGGAACAGCGCGATCGTCGTCTCGACCGCCGGCGACTGCGCCGGCACGGGTGCGCCGGTGGCAGCGGCGAACAAGGCGGCGCACAGATCGACACCGAGGCGCTGGCCGAGATGGCACATCGGCGCCACCCGGGCATTGAGCTCGAGCAGGTACGGTGCGCCGCCCGCCGGGTCGAGGATGAAGTCGATCGCGCCGAAGCCCGACAGGCCGAGCGCCTGCGCCAGCGCGACCGCCGCTTGCGCCATGGCAGGATGCTCGACCACGCGCACGACGGTGCTGGCGCCGAACGGCGGCGGATGGACGGCCTCGGCGACCGCGCTGATGCCGCCCAGCACACGGCCCCGGTCGGCGACCAAGGTATGGAACGCCAGTTGGCCGGTGATGAACGACTGGGCGATCAGGGGTGCGCCGCGGCGCGCGCTGAGGGCGCGTCGGAGCGGCCTGATCGCCTGAGCGACACCGCCGCCCAGTCGCGCCATGACCCGCGCCGCGCGGTGGCGCGCTTGCAGGCGATACCAGCCGGTCAGCAGCGCGCCGTCGTCGCGGCAGTGCATCACGCCCTTGCCGCCGAAGGTCTGCTCCTTCTTGAGCACGATCGGATAGCCGACGTCGAGCGCGAAGGCGCGCGCCGCCGCCGCCGTCTCGGCGACCGCCTGGCGCGGCACGCGGATGCCGAGCCGCGCCGCCGTGCGGTTGATCTCGCGCTTGGACACGGCGTGGCCGAAGGCCGCCGGCACGCCCAGCGAGCGCCTCAGGACGGCGACCAGCGCCGACGACGCGTCGGCGTCACCGCGCGCCAGCCGGTGCAGCGCCGCGACCGCCTGCTCGTCGGCCGGCACGATCCACGTTGGCGCATGCGCGGCGATTGCGGTGTCGAGCGCGCCCGCGACCCTCTTCGGATCGATCACGGTCAGGACGTCGATGCCGTGCGCCCGCACCAGCGGCGAGGCCGATGTGCAGAGCGCGACGACCTTGAATCCGGCGCCGCGGAGAAAGCGCGGCAGCCGGGCCGACGAGAACCAGGCCTCGAGCGCGACGTAGATCAGCGCGGGAGCATCGGGCATCTTCAGCGCGCTACGAGGCGACGCCGTCCTTGGCGCGCGGCAGCGGTTTGGCGCGCGCCACGATCGACGGCACGGCGACGGTCGGCGCGGCGGGCAACGCCGCACGTCCGACCGCATGCTGGCGCGCGGCGCAGGTCATGAACAGGACGAGGAACGTGAACCAGGCGAACTCCTGGGTGCGCAGCAGCGTGATCTCGACGGTGTTGTTGAACACCGTGTAGGCGATGATCGACCAATAGACCCAGCCCTTGTAGCCCGCATCGAGCCGCGTCGCGCGCACGGCGTCGATCGCAAAGCGCACCATGATCGCGACCGCCAGGACGACGCCCACGAGGCCGAAATCGATCGCGACCTCGAGCAGGCCGTTGTGGGCGTGGGGCGGCTGCCAACCGACCTGCGCCCAAATCCGCAGCATCGCTTCGTTGCTCGACTGCCAGAACGCCGCGTAGCCCCAGCCGAGCACCGGATGCTCGGCGATCACCGCGGGCAACGTCGGCCACAGCACCGTGCGGCCGGTCAAGGTGGCGTCGCGGCCGAGCAAGCCGAAGATCTCGTCCGGGCTCTGGATGGCGGCGATGCCGAGCGCGATCACGAAGGTGGTGCCCGCCAGGATCGCCAGCATGGCGAGCTGGTGGCTGAAGCGACCGAATCGGTAGAGCGCGAGCACGCCGACGAACAGCCCGAGCGAGACCGTGAACGACGCCGAGTGCGCCTGGAGGACCAGGAAGGCCTGGAATGCCGCCAACGCCAGGTGCCGCAACCGGTGTCCGGTGGTCAGCGCCAAATAGAGCTGCAGCATGACGCCGAGCGCCATCACGTTGGCGAGCTGGTTCTTGTGCGAATAGACCCCGCGCAGGCTGCCAGCCAACCCGGGGCTCTGCATGTAGGCGAGATCCGGCACGAGCACGGCATAGATCAGCGAGCCGACTGCCGGCAGCGTGATGCTCAGCGCGACCAGACGGACGATCGCCTCGAAGGACAGGCGCTGAACCAGATAGAGGGCCAGCAGCACGCCGAGCGAGTAGGTGCCGGCGCGCCGCAGCGACAGCGCCGGATCGAACGACCACAAGACCGACGCGAGCGCGAGCACCACGGTTGCGGCGACCAGCGGATTTTGCTTAATGGTCGCCACCAGGGCGCGCAGCCTGGCGAGCGACAGGATGCCGAGGATCACCAGGCAAGCCAAGGTCAGGCCGAAGTTCAACGGATTGCTGCGCGCGGGATCGGCCGCGTTGCCGAACGCGTCGAGCGGTGCCTCGAGGTCCATCAGCTCCTCGGGCAGCGGGATGAATGCAGCCTGCTGGAGCAGCACCGCGGCGATCAGGAACCAACGTTCCCAGCGCCGCGGCGCGCG
>JACQAI010000013.1 GCA_016195115.1 Pseudomonadota bacterium | reverse complement strand
GGCCACGTCGAGTCTTGCGAAGATGCCGAGGATCATCAGCGACGCCAGGCCCTGGGTCGGCGGCGGCAGGTTCCACACCGTACCGCACGGCAGCCCGAGCTTGAGCGGCGCGACGGCGCGCGCGCGATAGGCCTCGAGATCGGCGAGCGCCAGCGGACTGCCGGCGCGCGCCAGGTCGGCGGCCAGCGCGCGCGCCAGGTCGCCGCGGTAGAAATCGTCGAAGCCCGCCACGGCCAGACGCTCGAGCGTCGCCGCCAGCGCGGGATTGGCGAGCAGGCTGGCGGTCGCGGGCGGCGCGCCGGTTGGCGCGAGTACCGCGGCGAAGCCGGGCTGGTCCTTGAGCTCGTCCCACTTCGCGGTCGTGTAGCGGCGTTGGCTGGCGGTCACCGCGATGCCGGCGCGCGCGTGCCCGATCGCGTCCTCGAGCAGGCGGGCGCGCGGCAGCGCATCACCCCAGCGTGCGGCGTGGTCGAGCGCCGCCTGCCAACCGCCGACCGTGCCCGCCACCGTGTTGGCCGCAAGGCCGCCGCGCGTCGGGATCTCGGCGAGGCCGTGCGCGCGATAGTGCGCAATCGTCGCGGCCGCCGCGGCGGGGCCGCAGGCCTCGATCGCGACCGGCTCGTGGTCGGGCTCGGCGATCAGCCAGAAGCCGTCGCCGCCGATCGAATTCATGTGCGGGTAGACCACCGCGATGGTCGCGGCCGCGGCGATCGCGGCCTCGACCGCGTTGCCGCCCTCGCGCAGGATCGCGAGCCCAGCCTGGGCGGCGAGATGGTGCGGCGCGGTCACCATGCCGCGGCGCCCGCGCGGGGTCTCGATCATTGCCGGCCCTGCCTAACCCGTCGTCGGGCCGCCGGCAAGGTGGTCCATGGCGCCCGGCGCGCCGTATCATAGCCGGACCCCGTTGCGCGGAGGCGCCGATGGCCAAGGGATTGCGCGTCTGGCTGCTCGTCCTCGGGCTGTGGCCGGGCCTCGCCTGGAGCCAAGCGCGGCAGCCGGCGGACGACATCGGCGCCGCCGACCGCGGCGCGATCCGCGCCGTGATCGCCGAGCAGATGGCAGCGTTCAAGCGCGACGACGGCACCGCCGCCTTCGGCTTCGCGGCGCCCAACATCCAGACCATGTTCGGCACGCCCGAGCGCTTCATGGCCATGGTGCGCGACGGCTATCCGGCGGTCTACCGGCCGAGCGACGTCAGCTTCGGCGATCTGGTCCGGCTCGACGGCCAGTTGACCCAGCTGGTGCACGTCGTCGGGCCGGACGGCCTGCCGCGCACGGCACTCTATTTCATGGAGCGCCAGCCGGACGGCAACTGGCGGATCAGCGGCTGCGTGCTCGCCACCGGGCAAGGCACCACGACCTGACCCGGACGCTAGCGGTTGCGCCCACCGGCGCGCTGGGTTAGACCCGGCTCGGCCATTCGCTTGCCGACGAGGTGAACGTGCGCGCGCCGATCACCAAGACCTTCCCGGTCTCCTGGGAGGAGCTTCACCGCAACGCCAAGGCGCTCGCCTGGCGGCTGCACGAGCTCGGGCCGTGGACCAGCATCGTCGCGGTGACGCGCGGCGGCCTGGTGCCCGCCGCGATCGTCGCGCGCGAGCTTGAGATGCGCCTGATCGACACCGTGTGCCTCTACAGCTACGACGACCACGCGGCCGCGGATCACACCCAGGGCACCATCAAGGTTCTCAAGGGCGTGGGCGGCGACGGCACCGGCCAGCTGATCGTCGACGACCTGGTCGACACCGGCAAGACCGCCAGGACGGTGCGCGAGATGCTGCCGAAGGCGCACTTCGCGACGATCTATGCCAAGCCGGCGGGACGGCCGCTGGTCGACACCTTCATCACCGAGGTCAGCCAGGACACCTGGATCCTGTTTCCGTGGGACGTCGAGCTGCAGTTTGCCCAGCCGATCGCCCGCCAACGCGACTGACACTCCCGCAGTGCCCGATATCGCTGCCTCGCCGACGCGGCCCGTGATCACGTTCCAGCGCGACCACCATCGGCGGCTGATGGCCGGTCATCCGTGGGCCTACTCCAACGAGCTGACGTTGACCCCGGCCGACAAGGCGCGCGAGCCCGGCAGCCTGATCACCCTGGCGACCGCCGCGGGCGAGCCGATCGGCACCGCGATGTTCAATCCGCGGCCGCTGGTCAGCGCGCGCATGTTGACGCGCGACGTCGGCGAGCCGATCGATCGCGGGTTCCTCGCCACACGGCTCGAGCGTGCGCTGGCGCTGCGCCAGTTGCTGTTCGATGATCCACGCCGAGGCCGACGGGCTGCCCGGCCTCGTGGTCGATCGGTTCGGCGACGTCGTGGTGGCGCAGCTCAATAGCGCCGGCATGGAACGGCTGCGCGAGCCGTTGCTCGGCGCGCTCGACGATGTGCTGGCGCCACGCGCGGTGGTGCTGCGCAACGATTCAACGGCGCGCACCAGCGAAGGCCTGCCGCTCGAGACCACGGTGGCGCGCGGCGCGGTCGAGGGGCCGCTCGAGCTGGTCGAGAACGGCTGCCGCTTCGCCGCCGACGTCATCGCCGGTCAGAAGACCGGCTGGTTCTACGATCAGCGCGACAACCGTGCCGCGGTGGCGCAGCTGGCGCCGGGGTGCCGGGTGCTCGACCTGTTCGCCTACACCGGAGGTTTCGGTGTGCTGGCGGCGGTGCGCGGCGCTGCCGCCGTGACCCTGGCCGACAGCTCCAAGCCGGCCCTGGCGCTGGCGCTCGACAGCGCCCAGCGCAACGGCGTCGCCGCGCGCTGCCACGCGCTCGAGGGCGACGCCTTCGCGACCCTGGAGCGCTTGGCGGGCGAGCGCGCGCGCTACGACATCGTGGTCGCCGACCCGCCCGCCTTCGTGAAGTCGCGCAAGGACCTGGCGGCCGGCCTCAAGGCCTATCGCAAGCTGGTGCGCCTAGCGGCGGCGCTGGTCGCGCCCGAAGGGTTCCTGTTCGTGGCATCGTGCAGCCACAACGTCACACAAGAGGCGTTCGCCGAGCAGGTCTGCGGCGGCTTGTCGCGGGCGCGCCGGTCGGGCCGGATTCTGCGCAGCGCCGGCGCGGCGGCCGATCATCCGGTGCATCCCTTCCTGCCCGAGAGCGCCTATCTCAAGGCCTTGCTCTTGCAGCTTGATTGACGGGCTTGGGGCAAGCTGTAACCATGCGGACCATCGTCCGGGACACGAAAAAAGGGCCGCGGCTCTCAACCGCGCTGACTGATTCGAGCGAGCTTCGGGAGCGCCGGGAGGCACATGGGGGTGTCTGATGACATCATCCTCGAGACGCGAGGGCTGACCAAGGAGTTCAAGGGCTTCGTCGCGGTGCGCAACGTCAATCTGGCGGTCAAGCGCGGCACGATCCACGCTCTGA
Organism: Pseudomonadota bacterium; assembly: GCA_016195115.1. GTDB lineage: Bacteria > Pseudomonadota > Alphaproteobacteria > Elsterales > Elsteraceae > JACQAI01. The sequence goes on along the minus strand of JACQAI010000013.1, from coordinate 3,128 downwards.
TCGGTCCCAACGGCGCCGGCAAGACCACGGTGTTCAACTTGCTGACGAAGTTCCTCAGCCCGACCGCCGGCCACATCTTCTACAAGGGCGCGGACATCACCGGCGTCGCCGCGGCGCAGATCGCGCGCAAGGGCATGGTGCGCTCGTTCCAGATCTCCGCGGTGTTTCCGCATCTCAGCGTGCTCGAGAACGTGCGCCTGGCGCTGCAGCGCAAGCGCGGCGGCAATTTCGACTTCTGGCGTTCCGAGCGGGTGCTGACCGGATTCAACGCGCGCGCCGAGGAATTGATCGCGGCGGTCGGCCTGACGGCGTTCCGCGACACCACCGCGGTCGAGCTGCCGTACGGCCGCAAGCGCGCGCTCGAGATCGCGACCACCTTGGCGCTCGAGCCCGAGATGCTGCTGCTCGACGAGCCGACCTCCGGTCTCGGCCGCGAGGACATCGGCCGCATCGCCGAGCTGATCCGGAGCGCCGCCGCCAATCGCACCGTGCTGATGGTCGAGCATAACTTGTCGGTGGTTGCCGACCTGTCGAGCATCATCACCGTGCTGCAGCGCGGCGAGGTGCTCGCCGAAGGCAGCTACGCCGAGGTGTCGACCAATCCCCAGGTCGTGAGCGCCTACATGGGGACCGGCCATGGCGCTCACTGAGCGCGCGATGCGCGCGCCGGTGTCGAGCGCGGCCGGTCAGGCGCTGCTCGAGGTGCGCGACCTCCACGCGTTCTACGGCGAGAGCCACATCCTGCACGGCATCGCGTTCGACGTCGGCGTCGGCGAGGTCGTGACCCTGCTCGGGCGCAACGGCGCCGGCAAGACCACGACCTTGAAGGCGATCCTCGGCATGGTCGGCCAACGTACCGGCACGGTGCGCTACGAGGGCCGCGACATCCTTGGCCTGCCGTCGCATCGCATCGCTCGCCTGGGCTTGGCCTATTGCCCCGAAGAACGCGGCATCTTCTCGAGCCTGAGCGTCGAGGAGAACCTGATGCTGCCGCCGGTGGTGCGCGCCGGCGGCATGGCGGTCGACGAGATCTATCGGCTGTTTCCCAACCTGGTCGAGCGCAAGCGTGGCGCCCGTGATCGTCGAGCAGATCGGCAAGATCATCGGCCATCTGAAGGAGACCGGCTTTACGATCCTGCTGGTCGAGCAGAATTTCCGCTTCGCCTCGACGGTTGCCGACCGCCACTACGTGGTCGAGAACGGCCGCGTAATCGACACCATCCCGCGCGACCAGCTCGAGGCGAGCATCGACAAGCTGCACCGGTATCTGGGGGTATGACTCAAACAGGGGAGGTTTTATGGCTCGATACATGAACGTTGCGACCGCCGTGTTCGCGGCGGGCGCTCTGGCGTTCGGCGGCGGCGCCGCCGAGGCGCAGATGTCCGACGGCGTCGTCAAGATCGGCGTCATGACCGATCTCGCCGGCCCGTACGCCGACCTCGCCGGCAAGGGCGCGGTCGAGGCGGTGCGCATGGCGGTCGCCGACTTCGGCGGCAAGGTCAAAGGCATGCCGGTCGAGATCGTGGTCGCCGACCACCAGAACAAGCCCGACATCGCCTCGGGCATCGCGCGTCAGTGGTACGATTCCGACAAGGTCGACCTGATCACCGAGCTGGTGACGTCGTCGACCGCGCTCGCCGTCCAGCAGATCGCGCGCGAGAAGGGCAAGCTGAACATCGTCGTCACGGCCGCGACCTCCGATCTCAGCGGCAAGCAGTGCTCGCCGACCGGCGTGCATTACGCCTACGACACCTACGCGGTGGCCAAGGGCACCGGCGGCGCCACCGTGGCGACCGGCGGCGACAGCTGGTTCTTCCTCACGGTCGACTATGCGTTCGGCCATGCGCTCGAGCGCGACACCGCGGCGTTCGTCACCAAGGCGGGCGGCAAGGTGGTGGGCGCGGTGCGGCACCCGCTCGACACCTCGGACTTCTCGTCCTACTTGCTGCAGGCGCAGGGCTCGAAGGCAAAGGTGATCGGGCTCGCCAACGCCGGCGCCAACCTGATCAGCACGATCAAGCAGGCATCCGAGTTCGGCATCACGAAGGGTGGCCAGCAGCTCGCCGGCCTGCTGATCTTCGACAGCGATATTCATTCACTGGGCCTCGCCACCGCCAAGGGCATGGTGCTGACCACCGGCTTCTACTGGGACCGCACCGACGAGACCCGCGCGTTCGGCAAGCGCTTCTACGAGAAGATGAAGGCCATGCCGACGATGGTGCAGGCCGGCAACTACTCGGCGGCGCTGCACTACCTCAAGGCGGTCGACGCCGCCGGCACCGACGAGGCGCTCAAGGTGGTGGCGAAGATGCGCGAGATCCCGGTCAACGACTTCTTCGCCAAGAACGGCAAGGTTCGCGAGGACGGCCGCATGGTCCACGACATGTATCTCGTTCAGGTGAAGGCACCCGAGGAGTCGAAGTACCCGTGGGACTACTTCAAGATCCTCAAGACCATCCCGGCCGACGAGGCGTTCAAGCCGCTGGCCGAGAGCGAGTGCCCGCTGCTCAAGAAGAGCTGAGCGGGTAAGGGGCGGGAAGGAGCCCGTTGATGTTCGAGCTGCTCGGCGTGCCGCCGCAAGTGTTGTTCGGCCAGGTGCTGCTGGGCCTGATCAACGGCTCCTTCTACGCCATCCTCAGTCTCGGCCTCGCGGTCATCTTCGGCATCCTCAACGTCATCAACTTCGCCCACGGGGCGCAGTACATGATGGGCGCATTCTGCGCCTGGCTGGTGCTCGAGTATTTCGGCATCGGCTACTGGTGGTCGATGCTGGTCGCGCCCATTGTTGTCGGTGCCTCGGGAATCGTGCTCGAGCGCATCTTCATCCGCCGGGTCTACAAGCTCGATCATCTCTACGGGCTGTTGCTGACCTTCGGGTTGACCCTGCTGATCGAAGGTGCGTTCCGCCAGCTCTACGGCGTCTCGGGCCAGCCCTACCGCATTCCGGACGTGCTGACCGGCGGCCAGAACCTTGGTTTCATGTTCCTGCCCAACTATCGCGCCTGGGTCGTGGTCGCCGCGCTGTCGGTATGCATCGCGGTCTGGCTGATCATCGACAAGACGCGGCTCGGCGCCTACCTGCGCGCCGGCACCGAGAACCCGGCGCTGGTCCAGGCGTTCGGCATCA
>JACQAI010000397.1 GCA_016195115.1 Pseudomonadota bacterium | reverse complement strand
TCGACCGCAAACTGCTGATGGCGCGCGCCGCCGCAGCAAGAAACGTCAACCAGGGGACCTCGGCATGAAGGCGATGGTGCTGCGCGAGCACGGTGGCATGGACAATTTGCGGCTCGAGACCGACTTCCCCGACCCCAAGATCGGCGACGGCGACGTGCTGCTGCGCGTCAAGGCATGCTCGCTCAACTATCACGACGTCTTCACCCGCCGCGGCATGCCGGGCATCAAGGTGCCGCTGCCGGCGATCATGGGGCTCGACGTCGCCGGCGAAATCGCCGCGCTCGGCCCCGGGGTCGAGGGCTGGGCGATCGGCGACCGCGTGCTGGTCGATCCGATCAACCGCGTCGAGGGCGGCCTGATGGGCGAGACCATCCACGGCGGCCTGGCCGAGCTGTGCCGCGCCCGCGCCCACCAGCTGATCCGCATTCCGGCCGAGATCAGCGACGCGCAAGCCGCTGCCTTGCCGGTCGCCTACGGCACCGCGCTGCGCATGATGTACACCAACGGCGGCGTCAAGGCCGGCGAGACGGTCCTGATCCTGGGCGCCAGCGGCGGCGTCGGCGTGTGCTGCGTCATGCTCGCCAAGCTGGTCGGCGCCGCGGTCGTCGCGTGCGCCGGCAGCGACGCCAAGGCGGCGCGCCTCAAGGCGATCGGTGCCGATCACGTCATCAACTACACCGAGCGCGACTTCGTGGAGGCCGTGCACGCGCTGTACGGCAAGCCCAACCGCCGCGGCGCCGGCGCGACCCGCGGTGTCGACGTCGTGGTCAACTACACCGGCGGCGACACCTGGATCAAGTCGATGCGCTGCCTCAAGGTCGGCGGCCGCCTGCTGACCTGCGGCGCCACCGCGGGGTACAACCCGCCCGAGGACATCCGCTTCATCTGGACCTTCGAGCTCAAGGTCTGCGGCTCCAACGGCTGGACGCGCCAGGACATCGCCCAGCTGTTCGAGCTGGTTGCCGCGCGCAAGCTCGAGGTGCTGATCGACCATACCTACCCGCTCGCCGAGGCGCGCGAGGCGCTGCGCGTCATCGAGGATCGCGAAGTGTTCGGCAAAGTGGTGGTGACGCCATGACGGGCGACGACAAGGGCATGCCGTTGAGCAAGGAGCGGATCCAGGCCGGGTTGGCCAAGTCGCCGTTCATCAGCTTCCTCGGCCTCGAGGTGACGTCGGCCGATCCCGACAAGAACGAGGTCACGATGCGCGTCGTCATGCGGCCGGAATTCGAGCGGCTGCGCGGCTCCAAGCAATGGCACGGCGGCCCGATCGCGGCGATCATCGACACGGTCGGCGACTATGCCTTGGTCATGACCCTGGGCCGGGCGCTGCCGACGATCAATTTCCGCGTCGACTATCTCGGGCCCGCGATCGACACCGGTCTGACCGCGATCGCGCGCGTCCGGCGCAGCGGCAAGAGCGTCGGCGTGGTCGACGTCGACGTGCTCGACGACAAGCAGAACCTGGTGGCGATCGGCCGCGCCACCTACTCGACCCTGCCGCCTCTCGACCGCGCGACCGTGCACGCCGCCTTCGCGACCGGCACGCTCGATCCGGTCGCGGTCGCCGAGGCGGTGCTCGCGCGGCTCGCACGCCGGCGCGACGACCACATCTGGATCAACCGGTTCGACGATCGCGCGATCCTCGAGCACGCGCGGCGCCTCGCCGCTGGCCCCAAGGATCTGCCGCTCTACGGCCTGCCGTTCGCGATCAAGGACAACATCGACGTCGCCGGGCTCGACACCACCGCCGCCTGCCCGGCCTTCGCATACCGCCCGGCGCGCTCGGCGCCGGTGGTCGAGCGCCTGGTCGCGGCCGGTGCGCTGCCGATCGGCAAGACCAATCTCGACCAGTTTGCCACCGGGCTCAACGGCACGCGCTCGCCCTACGGCACCGCGGTCAATCCGATCGATGCCGCGTATCTGCCGGGCGGCTCGAGTTCGGGCTCGGCGGTCGCGGTGTCGGCCGGTCTGGTGACGTTCGCGCTCGGCACCGACACCGCCGGCTCGGGCCGCGTGCCGGCGGCGTTCACCAACATCGTCGGTGTCAAGCCGACCTACGGCCTGATATCGACCGCCGGCGTGGTGCCGGCGTGCGCTAGTCTCGATTGCGTCTCGATCTTCGCGCTCACGGTCGACGACGGCCACGCCGTGCTCGCCGCCGCGGCCGAGACCGCGGTCGCGCCGCCGGCGCCGCCACCTCGTGCGTTGCGCTATGCCGTGCCGCGTGCGGCGGATCTCGAATTCTTCGGCGATCGTGCCGCGGCGACGGCGTTCGCGCAGGCCCTGACGCTGCTCGATGCCCAGGGCTGGCAGCGCGTCGACATCGATTTCGCGCGCTTCCGCGAAACCGCCGCGTTGCTCTACGGCGGGCCGTGGGTCGCCGAGCGTCTGGCCGCGATCGAAGACTTCTACACCAGCCACCCCGACGCGCTGCATCCGGTGACGCGCGCGATCATCGGCGGCGCCGCCCGCTTCTCGGCGGTCGATGCGTTCCGCGCGCTGCATCGCCTCGATGAGCTTCGCCGCGTCACCACGCTGCTGTGGCGGCAGGCCGACGTGATGGTGGTGCCGACGGCGCCGACGATCTATCGCCTCGATGCGTTCGCCGCCGAACCGATCGAGCTCAACAACCGACTGGGCATCTACACCAACTTCGTCAACCTGCTCGGCTATGCCGCGCTGGCGGTGCCTGGCCCGTGGCGCGGCGACCGCCTGCCCGCCGGCATCACGCTGATCGGCCCCGGCGGCAGCGACGCCGCGCTCGCCGGCATCGGCCGCGTGCTGCACACCGCAACCGGATCGACGATGGGCGCCGGCGCGCACCGTGTGCCGGCACCGGGTCTCGTGCCCGAGGCGCGCGCCGCCGGTTGCATCCGGCTCGCGGTGGTCGGCGCGCATCTCTCCGGGCTGCCGCTCAATCACCAGCTGATCGAGCGTGGCGCGCGCCTGGTCGGGGCGCGGCTCACGGCACCGCTCTATCGCCTCTACGCGCTGCCCGGCACGGTGCCGCCCAAGCCCGGCTTGGTGCGCACCGTCGACCGCAGCGGCGGCGCCATCGCGGTCGAGCTGTGGGACATTCCGGAAGCCGCGTTCGGCGGTTTCGTCGACGCCATCGCACCGCCCCTCGGCATCGGCACGCTGGTGCTCGACGACGGCACCACGGTCAAGGGCTTCCTGGCCGAGGGCTATGCCTGCGCCGAGGCCACCGACATCACCCATCACGGCGGCTGGCGCGCCTATCTCGGCGCCCAGCAAGCGCAACAGAGCCAGCAATAGGCCCAAGAAGAAGGATCACGATGGAAGACCATCTCGGCGCGTTCTGCAGCCACACCCAGGTCACGATCGAGGGCCGCGCCGGCGGCCCGCTCGCCGGTCTCACCTTCGCGGCCAAGGACCTGTTCGACGTCGAAGGCTTCGTCACCGGCGCCGGCAACGCCGACTATCTCGCGACCCACGGGCCGGCGCGCGCCACCGCGCCGGCGGTCCAGGCGCTGATCGACGCCGGCGCCACCCTGGTCGGCAAGACCCACACCGACGAGCTCGCGTTCGGCCTGCTCGGGCGCAACGCGCACTACGGCACGCCGACCAATCCCAAAGCGCCCGACCGCGTGCCTGGCGGCTCGAGCTCGGGCTCGGCGGCGGCGGTCGCGGGCGGGCTGGTCGACACCGCGCTCGGCACCGACACCGGCGGCTCGGTGCGCATCCCGGCGAGCTTCTGCGGCCTCTATGGCATCCGACCGACCCACGGGCGCATCTCCGACCCCGGCGTGGTACCGCTGGCGCTCAGCTTCGACACGGTCGGCTGCTTCGCGCGCGACGCCGCGACCCTGGCGCGCGTCGCCGACGTATTGCTGCCGCGCGATGCGACGCGGCCGCCGCCGCAGCGCCTGCTGATCGCCACCGACGTGTTCGCGCGTGCCGATACGGCGGTGCGCGACGCGCTGCAGCCGTCGGTCGTCAAGCTCGGCGCGCTGGTCGGCGCGGTCGCCGAGCAGCAGGTCTGCCCCGGCGATCTCAAGGACTGGATCGAAGCGTTCCGCGTGCTGCAGTCCTTCGAAGCGTGGCAGGCCGACGGCCCGTGGATCGAGCGCACCAATCCGCGCTTCGGACCCGACGTCACCCGCCGCTTCGCGTTTGCCAAGACCGTCACGGCGGCGCAGCGCGACGCCAAGCAGCCGGTGCGCGATGCCGCGCGCACGCGCCTGGCCGAGCTGCTCAGCCACGGCGGCGTGCTGGCGTTGCCGACCGCGCCCTTCCCGGCGCCCAAGCGCACCATCCTCTACGGCGAGATCGATGCGCTGCGCGACCGCATCCTCGCCGGCACCTGCATCGCCGGCCTGAGCGGCTTTCCGCAGGTCAATCTGCCGGTCGCGACGGTCGACGGCGGGCCGGTCGGTCTCTCGATCCTCGGCGCCGCCGGCACCGACCGCATGCTGCTCGAGCTCGCCCAAGCCCTCGCCAAAACGTAGGTTGCTGAGCCGTCGCTACCGCCGCAGCTGGAAGGCGCACAGGGCCGCGATCATCGCGGCGCCGCCGAGCAGCTGCAGCCCGCTGATGCTGTCGCCGAGGAACGCCAGGCTCAGCACGGTCGAGACCACGGGCTCGAGGTTCATCAAGAAGGCGGTGCGGAACGGGCCGATCCGCGCGGTCGAGGCGAACAGCGCCAGGATCGCGATCGTGGTCGTGACGCTGGCGCCGACGAACGCCGCCCAGCCGAGCGCGCCGTCGGGCCCGTGCCACTCGCGCGTGAGCAGACAGGCCGCCACCAGCACGGCGCCCGACGACAGCATCGAGTACCAGGTGGTGAGGCGCGGGTCGGCGCCCGTGAGGCTGGCGCGCGTGATCAGCAGCATCGCGGTGCGGCACAACGCGGCGCCGAACGCGAACAGCAGGCCGGCGACCGCGAGCTCGCCAGGCTGCGCCCCGATCATCAGCGCCAGCCCGGCGAACGCGACGAGCGCGGCCAGCGCGCCCTGCCAGCTCAGCCGCTCGAGCCCAGTCAGCGCGGCGCCGATCCCGGTCAGCAGCGGATAGATGAAGTAGGCGAGCACGGCGACCGGCACCGGGATGACGCGGATCGCCCCGAACACGCCGTAGACGTTGGCGGCGAACAGCACGCCGAGCCCGAGCGCGATCCAGCGCGCCCGCCGGCTATGGCGCGGTGCCGGCGGACCGAGCCGCAACCAGCCCCACAGCAGGCCGATGCCCAGCACGCTCCGGAACGCGACCAGGGCGAGCACGTCGGCGCCGTCTTGGAAGGCGACCTTGCCGAGGACGTTGGAGACGCCGAAAGCGAGCGCCGCGGCGACGCCGGGCAGCACCGCGGCCAAGCCATCGCGGGTCATCGCCGCCAGCTTAGGCCGATCTCGCGCACCCGGGCGACCCCGGTTCCGATTTTTGGGCGGGATTGGGTGGCCAATCGGGCAGGATTGGGCTAGGATCTTGGGCCCCTCCTCTCCCGGCCCGGCGAATGCCCCGCTCGCAACCCGACATGGCGCCCGCCCCCCTTCGGCCCGACGAGATCACATCCGTCGAGGGGGTGATCCAGCTGGTCCGCAGCTGGATCGGTACCGCCAAGCTCAAGGCGGGCGATCGGCTGCCGACCGAGCGGGCGCTCGCCGAGCAGTTCAACCTCAACCGCAACCTGGTCCGCCGCGCGTTCCAGCAGCTCGACCGCATGGGCCTGATCAATCGCCATGTCGGGCGCGGCACCTTCGTCGGCACGGCGCGCCAACCCGAGGCGGCGCGCGGCCCCGCCCGGCCGACCGACTACA
>JACQAI010000265.1 GCA_016195115.1 Pseudomonadota bacterium | reverse complement strand
GCCCAGTTCTCGACCACCCGATACGTGTAGGATCCGCTGCCCAGCGTTGTCGCCATGATCGCCTCCGGTCGCGCGTTCGATCGACGTTAGCGGCCGCGGCGTGTCCGCGCTAGCCAGCCGGCGCAGGAGCTGGATCGACGCCGCCGCGCATCGCCGCTCTGATCCTGGCCGGCATGCTGCTATCATGTCGTCATGTGCAAACCAGGCACAAATCCGCACCAGGCCTGGAGCGGTCGCGCCAACGTCGCCGTGATGGTGGGGATCATCGCCGTGTTCGTCGCGATCCTCGCCCTGCAGTGGGCCAACAAGCAACGGGTGCCGGACGTGGTGGCGCCCGCGGCCGACCAAGTTGAAGATTCCAAGTAGGCGCAAACACGCCGTTGCGCAGACGGGCCCCGCCGGGTCGCGCCGTCAGCCGAGCTCGGGGCCGGCGATCGCGAACAGAGTGTCGGGCGGCGGCAGCACGGTCGTCGGCCCGAGCACCATACGGGTGTAGGGGCGCTGCGTGACGGCGCCGAGCCCGGTGAGCCAGGCGAGGAAGCCGGCGTGCGCATCGGGCACGTCGAGGATCGCCGGCGCATCGATCGCGGCCCAAGCCTGGACGAGCAGCGCCCGCGCGGTCGCGTCGTCATCGGCGAGCAGCGGGCCGAGCTGGTGGGTCATGCGGCCGTCGCGGCCGAGCACGAAGCCGGCGATGCGGCCGTCGCGCATCGCCAGCCAGGCGGCGTCGGGCAATCGCCGGCGCAGGTGCGCGAGCAGATAGGCGCGCCGCATACCACTGCGCGCGGTGTCCCACGCTGCCACCATGTCGAGATCCTCGGGCGCCAGCGGCCGCAGCGCGGTCGCCGCCGGCAACGGCGGCACCGGCGCGCCACGGGCCGGCAGGCCGACGCGCGTCAGGTCATAGAGCGCCGTGAAGCCGCGCGCGGCATAGATCGGCCGGCCGGCCGGCGTGGCGTCGAGGCCGGGAACCACGCCGCGATCGACGAGCTCGCCGACGCAGCGCTCGAGCATGCGGGTGCCGAGCCCGCGGCGGCGCCACGCCGCCTCGACCAGCACCATGCTGATCCACGCTAGGCGCTCGCCCAGCGGCATCGTCAGGGCGGTTGTCACAATGTCGGCGGCGCCGGCCGGATCGACGGGCGCCAGGCCGACCGCCCAACCGTGGGCCAGCATCATGCGCCAGTCGCCGCCGACCTGGTTCCAGCCGGCGGCGGTCGACAACGCCGCCGCCGCGGCGATGTCGGCCGAGGTCAGCGGACGCTCGATCAAGTCCGTCATGGTCACGCGGTCGCGCGCACCAGGCGGAGCCGCCAGGTCAGCTGCTTGGTCGCGTTGGTCAACGCGGTCTCATCGAGCGCCGTCCAGCCCGGGCCGTCGAGCGCCCGCCAGACCGCCTCGGCGCTGCGCCGCGCACCGCTCTCCGGACGCGGCGTCTGGTACATCGAGACGATCACGACGCCCTCGGGCACGAGCCAAGCGCGCGCGCGCTCGAGTTCGTCACCCGGCCGATCGGTGAAGAACAGCACTTCGTTGAACACGATCGCGGCAAAGCGCTCGCCCGGGTCCGGCGCGTAGCGCTCGAGATCGCTGCACACCAGGCTCGCCCACGCCCGATCGACCGTCGCGAGGTCGAGCGCCGCCTGCGAGATGTCGACGCCGACGTAGCGCGTGACCCGCGGGCGGCCGAGATAGCCGGCCAGGATCGCCTCGCCACAGCCGACGTCGAGCAGCGCGCCGGGGCGCATGCCGTGGCGCAGGTAGGCGGCGACGATGCCGTAGCGCGCGGCTTCCTGAAGCCCCTTGAGATAGGCCCAGCGCCCGGCGCGGTATTCGGTCTCCCAACGATTCTCCATGGTGCCCCTGCGCCGCCCGATCGGCCGCCATCATCGGGATCGCGCCGACGCGGCACAACGGAATAACGCCACGCCGCGCCGAGTCGTGAATCGCCGGCCGCCTTGACCGCCCGGAGGGCCACTGGCATGGGTTAGCAGCGGCCGCGCGAGGAACCCGGTTTGTCCCGTCTCGATGCCTTCATCAAGCGCGTCACCGCCCAGCGCGAGTGCCTGAACGAGATCGCGCGGCGGCTGCACGGCCGCAGCGGGCCGATCCTCGAGCTCGGGCTCGGCAACGGCCGCACCTACGACCATCTGCGCGAGCTGTTCCCCGGCCAGCCGATCTTCGTGTTCGACCGCGAGATCGCCGCGCATCCGGCCTGCGTTCCGCCCGCCGAGTTCACCGTGCTCGGCGACTTTCGCGACACCCTGGCGACGGCGCTGACGCGCATCGGCCGGCGCGCGATCCTGGCGCACGGCGATTTCGGCAGCGGCGACCCCGAGCGCACCGCCGCGTTGGCGCGCTTCATGGGGCCGGCGCTCGATCCGCTGATCGAGCCGGGCGGCTACGTGGTCAGCGACCAGCCCATGACGGTGGCGCGTTGGCGCGCCATCGCGCCGCCGCCGACCGTCGAGCCCGGACGCTACTTCATCTGGCAGGTCGGAGACGGCGGCGCGTGACCGTGCCGGGCCTGAGGCGGCCGCGCGCGCGCAACGCCACGTGGATCGTGCGCCGCGTGCGGCTGATCACCGGCACCATCCTGTTCACCTACCTGACCACCCACTTCCTCAACCACGCGCTCGGCAACATCTCGCTCGAGGCGATGGAGCTCGGCAGCGTGCCGTTCGAGTGGCTGTGGCGGGGTTGGCTCGGCACCGTGGCGCTCTACGGCGCCGTGACGATCCATCTTGGACTCGGGCTGTGGGCGCTCTACGAACGCCGCTATTTCCGCATCACCGTCGGGCAGGTCGTGCAGCTGGTGCTCGGCCTGTCGGTGCCGCCGCTGGTCATGGCGCACCTGATCGGGACCCGGGTCGGCGCCGAGTTCTTCGACGTCAATCTGCACTATCCCCAGGAACTCTGGATCCTCTGGCTCAACAACCCGATGGCCGGGAGCAAGCAGGCGGTGGCGCTGGTCGTCGCCTGGGTGCACGGCTGCATCGGGCTCTACTATTGGCTGCGGCTCAAGCCCAGCTTCCCGACCGTGGCGCCGATGCTGTTCGCCGGCGCGCTGCTGCTCCCGATCCTGGCGCTGATCGGCTTCGCCCAGGGCGGGCGGCAGGTCGAAGCCATGAGCGAGGACACCGTCTGGCTGTCGACCATGCTGGCGGACGGCCACGCGCTCGACCGTGCGGCCAACGCCAGGCTGTCCGCGATCGAGCACATCGTGTGGTGGAGCTATGTCGCGGCGATCGTCATCGTGCTGGCGGCGCGCGGCGTCCGCGTCGTCGTCGAGCAGCGACGCGGCACGATCCGGATCACCTATCCGGACGGCCGGCTGGTGCGCGCGCCGACCGGCGTCAGCGTCCTCGACGCCAGCCGCATGGCGAAGGTCGCCCACGCTTCGGTATGCGGCGGCCGCGGCCGCTGCTCGACCTGCCGGATCCGCGTCATGGTCGGGCTCGAAGGCCAGCCGACGCCGAGCGCCGCCGAACGCGCGGTGCTGGCGCGGGTCGACGCCGACATGCACACGCGGCTGGCGTGTCAGCTCAGGCCGGTCAGCGACATCACGATCGTGCCGCTCGTCCCGGCCACGGCGACGGCCGCGGCCGGCCATGCGAAGTCGCGCTATCACGCCGGGCAGGAGCGCTTCGTCGCCATCCTGTTCACCGACATCCGCGGCTCGACGCCGATCGCCGAGAAGCGCCTGCCCTACGACATCGTGTTCCTGCTCAACCGCTTCTTCGAGACCATCGGCAGCGCCGTGATCGCGTCGGGCGGCTTCCCCAACCAGTTCATCGGCGACAGCGTGATGGCGCTGTTCGGGCTCGAGGTCGCGCCCGAGGTCGCCTGCCGCCAAGCCTTGGCCGCGGCGCGCGCGATCGCGGTCAAGCTCGACGAGCTCAATCGGCTGCTCAAGGACGACCTGCCGACGCCGCTGCGCATCGGCATCGGCATCCATGCCGGCACCGCGATCGTCGGCGAGATGGGCTATCGCGAGACCTCGACGATCACCGCGGTCGGCGACCCGGTGCACGTGGCGGCCCGGCTGCAGGAGCTGACCAAGACCTACACGTGCCAACTCGTGGTCTCCGACACGGTCGGCGAGCGCGCCGGCATCGACCTCGGCGGCTTCGAACGCCATGAGATCCAGGTGCGCGGCCGCCAGGAGCCGCTGGGCATCCGCGTCGTCGAGCATGCCGGCCTGCTGCCCGACGGCGCGACGCCGCCGGTCGCGACGCCGGCTTGAAAGATCACACCCCTTGACCCGGCGGCCGATCGACCAACATGGTTGGCGCGAACCTGGAAGGAGAGCGCGATGGCGGAGAATGCCCTGATCGTCGGCGTCGGCAGGGGACTGAGCGCGTCGCTGGCGCGCCTGTTCGCGCGCGAGAAGATCGCGGTCGCGCTCGCCGCGCGCAACGTCGGCAAGCTCGACGCGCTCGCCAAGGAGACCGGCGCGCGTACCTACGAGTGCGACGCCAGCGACGCCGCGAGCGTCGCGAAGCTGTACGAGCGGGTCGACAAGGATTTTGGCGGTGGGCTCGACATCGTCGTCTACAACGCCAGCGGCCGCGCGCGCGGGCCGATCACCGAGCTCGATCCGGCGGCGGTCCAGCAAGCCATCATGGTCACGTGCTACGGCGGCTTCCTGGTCGCGCAGCAGGCCGCCAGGCGCATGCTCAAGCGCGGCCAGGGCACAATTCTGCTGACCGGCGCATCGGCCAGCGTCAAGGGCTACCCGCAGTCGTCGTCGTTCGCGATGGGCAAGTTCGGCCTGCGCGGCCTGGCACAAAGCATGGCGCGCGAGCTGGCGCCGCAGAACGTCCATGTCGCGCACTTCGTGATCGACGGCGGTATCCGCCAGGGCCCCGACGACCCGCGCGGCGACCGCGGCACCGACGCCCTCTTGTCGCCTGACGCGATCGCCGAAACCTATCTCAGCATCCATCGCCAGAACCGCACCGCCTGGACCTGGGAGGTCGAGCTCCGGCCCTGGGTCGAGAAGTTCTAATCCAAGAGGTTTTACCGCAGAGGACTCCGAGGCACGCAGAGGGGGCGCGTCGTGCGCTTCCCCTCCTCCGCGTTTCTCTGCGTCCTCCGCGGTAAAAAAGTCCTCAGGCCGAAGCGCGGGCGAGGACGCGGCGGGCGAGCGGCTTGAGGAGCTGCGGCGTCAGGTAGATCGGGAACTGGCAGAGCGCGAACCAGATCCACGCGAGGTCGGGCAGCGCGCCGCCGGTCGCCGCCAGCATCAGGCCCATGTTGCGCTGCGAGGCCATCAGCCCGAGCACGAAGGCGCGGTCGCGGCCGGTGCGCGCGAACGCCAGCGCGGTCAGCCCGAGCACCGCGAACGACAGCGCGAAGGCGAGCGCCGCCAGACCGAGCATGAGGAACGGCGCGGCGATAACGCTTGCCACGACGTTCTCCATCACGGCGGCGACGAAGACGAACACGACGAGGATGTTGAAGCCGTCGATCTCCTGCCCGTAGCGCGCGAGCGCGGCAGCGCCGACCAGCCGGCGGATCACCGCGGCGACCACCACCGAGCCGGCCAGGATGGCGAGCAGCTTGAGGCCGAGGGTCAACGGCGACAGCGAGAGGCCCGGGCCGACGAACGCGTAGGCGAACAGCGGCGCCGTGATCGGGGTCAGGATCGAGCTGGCGACCAGCGTCACGAGCACGAGCGTGGCGTCGAGCCCCATCAGCGCCGCGAACGCCGGCGCCGCCATCATGGGCGACGCCACCGCTTGCAGCACCAAGGCCAGGAACAGGTCGGGGGCGAATGCGTCGAGCCCGAGCAGAAGCCCGCCGGCGCCGTAAAGCGCCGGCAGCACCAGCATGGTCCACGCGGTCGCCGCGAGCACGAGCCGCGGCCGGCCGAGATAGCCACGCAACGCCGCCGGGTCGACGCGCACGAACGCGATGACGAGCAGCGCGAAGATCGCCTCGGTGACGAACGGCTTGAGCAGCGCGTCGACCGGCGGCAGCGCCAGGCCGATGAACACCAAGGCGGCGATCGCGCGGGTGCCCTGGCGGCCGAGCCACGCCAGCGCAGCCTGCGGCGCGCCGAGGACGGTCATCGGCGGCGCCGGCGCTCAGCTCAGACGGGGAAGCCCTTGGCCTTGCCGGCCAGGCCACCGTGAAGGTCGAGCAGCCGGGCGCGCCAGGCGGCGATCGGATCGTCGGCCGCGAGCAGGTGGCGCGGGCTGATCGCGCGCGCCCACTGGAACGCGCCGAACAGGATGTAGTCGGCATAGCGCGGGCCGCTGCCGCCGAGAAACGGCTGCTGGCGCACGGTCATGCGCACCGGGTGCAGGGCTTGCCGGAACGCCGCGAGCTTGGCCTCGGGGTCGGCGACCACCGCCTCCAGGGTGGTGCCGAAGCGCTCCTCCCGGCTCTTGCGGAAATACGCCTTATCCTTGTCGCCGATGTGCTCGTAGATATCGAGCAGGATGATGCGCGCGAGCGCGCCGTGGACGACGCTGTCGACCCAGTTGCCGAAGAACGCCGCCATCGCCTTGCCGGTCAGGCCGTCGAACAGCGACGGCTTGTCGGAATAGGTGTCCTCGAGATAGCCGGCGATGGTCCAGGAATCGAACACCGTCTTGGCGCCGTCGACCAGCACAGGCACTTTGCCCTGGCCCGAGAAGGCGAGCGCCTCGGTGTCGGTGAAGCGCCACGGCACCGAGTCGACCGGCAGCTGCTTGTGCGCGAGCGCCATGCGCGTGCGCCAGCAATAGGGGCTGAAGGGACGATCGGGCTCGACCCCAACGAGCTCGTAGAGCTTGCGCGCCATCGCGTTCCCCTTCCCTCAGTGGCTGTATGGATCGGCGGCATCGCGCAGACCGTCGCCGAAGAAATTGAAGGCCAGCACCACGACCATGACAGGCACCACCGGCAGCATCAGCCAGGGATAGAGCACGACGACGTTGATGTTCTGGGATTCCGACAGCAGCACGCCCCAGCTGGTGATCGGCGGACGCAGCCCCAGTCCGAGGAAGCTGAGCGCGGTCTCGCCCAAGATCATGCTCGGGATCGACAAGGTCGCCGACGCGATGATGTGGGACATGAAGCTCGGCAGCAGATGGCGGCGGATGATGCGCTGGGGCGAAGCGCCCATCAGCATGGCGGCGGCGCAGAAATCCTCCTCGCGCAGCGCCAGCAGCTTCGAGCGCACGGCGCGCGCGAGCCCGGTCCAGTCGAGCAGGCCGAGGATGATCGTGATGCCGAAATAGATCACGATCGGGCTCCAATCGACCGGCAGCGCCGCCGACAGCGCCATCCAGAGCGGCAGCTCGGGGAACGACCGCAGCACCTCGATGAGCCGCTGGATCAACATGTCGGCCTTGCCGCCGTAGTAGCCGGCAATGCCGCCCAGGGTCATGCCGAGCAGCAGGCTGATCGTGATGCCGAGCAGGCCGACCGTCAGCGAGATGCGCGTGCCGTAGATGATGCGCGACAGCATATCGCGCCCGAGCCGGTCGGTGCCGAGCAGGAACAGGGTGCCGCCCTGCGCCGGACAGATGACGTGGAAATCGCTGTCGACCAAGCCCCAGAACGAGTAGCGATCGCCGCGGCAGAAGAAGCGCAGCGGCTGGACCGAAGCGGGATCGTCGGTGTACTCGCGCCGCAGGTTCTCCATGTTGAGCGCGTAGTTGAGGCCGTAGACGAACGGGCCAACGAGGCGGCCATCGTGGAACAGGTGGACCTGCTGCGGCGGCGCCAGCAGGAAGCCCGGGTTGCGGGACTCGAGGCCGTAGGGCGCCAGGATCTCGCTGACCAACACCGAGGCATAGAGCAGCAGCAGCACGACGGCGCTGACGACCGCGATCTTGTGGCGGCGGAACCGCCACCACATCAACCGCCATTGCGAGGCCTGGTAGTAGCGCTCCTGGCGCGGCGTCATCGCCTCGACGGAATAGGGATCGAACGGCTCGGGCGAGACGATGTGGGGGACCGGCTCGCGCGCGGGCACACGGATCGTCATCGCGTGACCCCGCCGTGCAGCCGGATGCGCGGATCAAGCATGGCGAGCGCGATGTCGGACAGCAGCACGCCGATCACGGTCAGCATCGCGAGGAACATCAGGAACGAGCCGGCGAGGTACATGTCCTGCGACTGCAGCGCGCTGAGCAGCATCGGACCGGTGGTCGGCAGCGACAGCACCACCGAGACGATCGCCGCGCCCGAGACGATCTGCGGCAGCAGGTTGCCGATGTCGGCGATGAACGGGTTGAGCGCCATGCGCAGCGGGTACTTGATCAGCGCCCGGCCCGGCGGCAGTCCCTTGGCGCGCGCCGTCGTCACGTAGAGCTTGTTGAGCTCGTCGAGCAGGTTGGCGCGCAGCCGGCGGATCATGCCGGCGGTGCCCGAGGTGCCGATGACGATCACGGGCACCAGGAGATGCTCGACCACCGAGCCGAACTTGCCCAGGCTCCACGGCTGGCCGATGTATTTCGGATCCATCAGGCCGCCGACCGAGGTGCCGAACAGCACGTTGGTGAAGTAGAGCAGCACCAGCGCGAACAGGAAGTTGGGCGTCGCCAGGCCGAGGAAGCCGAGGAAGGTGAGCGTGTGGTCGGCGGCGCTGTAGCGGTGGGTCGCCGAGTAGACGCCGATCGGGAAAGCCACCACCCAAGTGAACACCACGGTGGCGAACGACAGGATCATGGACAGCATCAGACGGTCGCCGACCACCGCGCTGACCGGCAGGTTGTACTCGAACGAATAGCCGAAATCGCCGTGCAGGAAGCCCCACGCCCACGACAGGTATTTCTCGTGGAACGGCAGGTCGAGGCCGTATTGCTGGCGCAGGAAATCGATCTTCGACTGGTCGACGGCCTCGCCCTGGCTGCGCAGCTCCTCGATATGGGTGGTGAGGTAGTCGCCGGGCGGCAGCTGGATGATCGTGAAGGTGATCAGGCTGATCGCGATCAAGGTCGGGATCATGACGAGGATACGGCGGACGAGGTAGTCGAGCACGGGTCAGCTCGCCTTGTCGAACCAGAACTGGTCCGGCCGGTAGACGCCGAACAGCGCGCCCGGATCCCAGTTGTACATGGCCTTCTCCGGCACGTTGCGCAGCGTATCGCGGACGATCACGGGTTGCGGCACCGCCGACGCCAGGCCGATCGTGAACACCTGGTCGGCGTTGATCGCCAGCATCCGGCGCCAGGACTCCTTGCGTTCGTCCATCGAGGTGGCTTGCGTCCACCGATGGTAGAGATCGAGCAGCTCGCGAGCCTCCGGCAGCTCGATCGCTTCGCCGGCCTTGCCCGCGGTCTCGACGTGGTTGCCCCACTGCGACCATTGCAGCTGCCACTGCGCGGTCGGCGCCCATTCGGCGGGCGAGCTCGTCGGCGTCGGTAGGCCGTTCTCGGCGCCGAAGAACACCGACATCACGCTCTGGCCCGAGAACACGCGGTTGCGGAAGAAGCTGGTCTGGGTGGTCTTGACCAGCAGCTTGATGCCGATCTGGCGCCAGCTGTCGCGCACCAGCTGCAAAGCGTCGGTCTGGTCGGCGTTGTCGCCCGGGCTCTCGATGATGATGGTCGCCGGTCGGCCGTCGGACAGCAGCCGGAAGCCGGCGCTGTCGCGCAAGGTCAGGCCCATCTCGTCGAGCAGCTTGTTGGCGGCATCCGGATCATGGCGCGCCCAGGCCTTCTGGAACTCCGCCTCATAGAGCGGGCTTTCCTTCAACGCGGTGTTGTTGCCCTCGGTCGCCAGGCCGTAGAACACCACCATGTTGATCTCGTGACGGTCGATCCCGAGCGACAGCGCGCGGCGGAAGCGCACGTCGCGGATGGTCTTGCGCCACACCGGATCGGCGACCGTCAGGTTGGGATAGAGCGCGAGATTGGCGCCGCGCGCGGTGATCCACAGTCGCACCTGGTAGTTGTTGCGCGCCGCCGCCTGCTTGAGAAAGGTGTAGTTGTCGAAGTTGAGATAGCGCGCCTGGAGATCGCTCTCGCCGGCGCCGGTCTTGACCGGCACGATCTTGGCGTCGACCGACTGCAGCACCACGCGATCGATGTAGGGCAGCTGCTGACCCTTGGGGTCGATGCGGTGATAATACGGGTTGCGCGTGAACACGAATCGTTCCGCCGGCGGCTTGGTGTGCAGCACCCACGGTCCGAGCGTCGGCATGTCGGGATTGTCGTTGCGATAGGGCGCGTCCATCCGCGTGTGCAGCGCGGCCCAGTTGCGCACGCCGACCTCGCGCACGCGCTGCTTCAGCGCCTCGGAATCGGCGTACGCGACATGGAACTGCCGCAGGTAGTGCGCCGGCGCGTAGATCGTCAGCGGCGTCGTGCCGGCGAGCTCGGTCAGGAACACCGGGTTGGGCACCTCCCAGCTGAAGCGCACCGTGGTCTCGTTGATGACTTCAAAGCTCGGCGCGTGACCCTGGATCAGGAACTGGCCCGGCAAGCCGGTCGGCGACAGCTCCTTGTTGTGCGCGATGTCCTTCCAGAAGTAGCGGAAGTCCTCGGCGGTGAAGGGATGGCCGTCGGACCAGCGGTGGCCGGGCCGCAGGTGGATGGTGAAGACCCGGTTGCTGTCTTCGACGTCGATGCGCTCCGCCAGGTCCGGCTTGAGGCTGAGGTCGGTCTGGTAGCCGATCAGGCGCGCATAGCCCCACACCACCATCAGTCGGGTGTCGCGCGCGCTGCCGACCAGCGACTGCAGCTCGCCACCGGGCGCGCCGGGCACGGCGCCGCCGGAGAACTCGACGAGCAGGGGGGTCTGGGGAATCCGGCGCTCGATCGGCGGCAGCCGGCCGGCGGCGACCTCGGCGACGAGCTCGGGCGTCTCGGTCAATCGCGGCAGGTCGGCCGCCGGCGACGCCAGCGCGGCGACCACGCCCAGCGCTGCGCCAAGCGCCAGCAAACCGGCGCGCTGCCGGCTCACGCGACCAGCTCGGCGCCGGCGCGCACAACGTGGCCGGGCCCGAGCTCGACCAGGTCGGGGCGGTGCGTGCCGTCGATCCGGAACGGCGCCGGCCAAGCCGACGGGTCCGAGGCGCGGCCATCCATCAGCCGCTCGAAGTCGAGCGGGTGGTCGAGGTCGGGCGCCGGCACGGCGGCGAGCAGCGCTTGGGTGTAGGGATGCGCCGGCGCGGCGAACAAGGTCGCGCGCGGCGCCACCTCGATGATCCGGCCGGCGCACATCACCGCGATGCGGTCCGCCAGATAGTCGACCACCGCCAGATTGTGCGAGATGAACAGGTAGGTCAGGCCGAGCTCGCGCTGCAGGTCGCTCAGCAGGTTGAGGATCTGGGCCTGGATCGAGACGTCGAGCGCCGAGACCGGCTCGTCGCAGATCAGCAGCTCGGGCTTGAGCGCGAGCGCGCGCGCGATGCCGATGCGCTGGCGCTGGCCGCCCGAGAAGCTATGCGGATAGCGCCGCATGTGGCGCGGGTCGAGCCCGACCAGCCGGAGCAGCTCGGTGACGATCTCGCGCCGCTCGTCGTCGGCGCCGATCTGGTGGATCACCAGCGGCTCGGCGATCAGGTCATAGACCGTCATGCGCGGATTGAGCGAGCTGAACGGATCCTGGAAGATGAACTGCACGCGCCGGCGATAAGCCTTGAGCTCGGGCCCCGCGAGCCCGAGCACGTCGATCTGCTGGTTGCCCGACGCGAAGCGGATCGTGCCCTCGTCGGGCGTGATCGCGCGCATGATCATCTTGGTCAACGTCGTCTTGCCGCAGCCGCTCTCGCCGACCAGCCCGACGCACTCGCCGCGGAACACGTCGAGCGATACCCGGTCGACCGCGCGCACGCTGAGGCCGCTGACGGACTTCAACAGGCCGGCGGCGCGCACCGTGAAGCTCTTGGTGAGATCGCGCACTTCGATCAGCGGCATCGTCTTGTCGTGAGCGACCGTGGCGCCCGCGTCCGCCATCAGGTGGCGCGCGTCGGAGCGCGGGTAGTCGCGGATCGGCACCAGGCGCTCGCCGGGCTTGCGGTTGAAGCGCGGCACGGCGCGCAGCAGCGCCTGCAGATAAGGATGCCCGGGACGGCGGAAGATGTCCTCGATGGCGCCGCTCTCGACGACCTTGCCGTGGTACATCACGACCACCTGCTCGGCGACGTTGGCGACCACGCCGAGGTCGTGGGTGATCATCAGGACGGCCATGCCGAGCTCGGCCTGCAGGGTCTGGAGCAGCTGCAGGATCTGCGCCTGGATCGTGACGTCGAGCGCGGTCGTCGGCTCGTCGGCGATCAGCAGCGCCGGCCGGCAGACCAGCGCCATGGCGATCATGGCGCGCTGGCGCAACCCGCCCGAGAGCTCGAACGGATAGGCCTTGTAGGCCTTGACGGGATCCGGGAAGCCGACCAGGCGCAGCATGTCCTGGGTCAGCTCGCGGCCGGCCGCGGCGGCGATCTTGCGGTGCAGATGCAGCGCCTCGCCGACCTGGTCGCCGACCGTGTGGAGCGGCGACAGCGCCGACATCGGCTCCTGGAAGATGATCGCGATGCGGCCGCCGCGCACCGCCCGGATCGGCTTGCCGTCGGCCTCGAGGCCGACCAGATCGACCGGGCTTTCGGGGGCCTGCGGATCGGTGAAAACGATGCTGCCGCCGGTGATCTCGCCGGGCGGCGGAATGATCCGCATGATGGCCTGGGAGACCACCGATTTGCCCGAGCCCGACTCGCCGACCAGCGCCACGGTGGAGCCGGCCGGTATCGCAAACGAAACGCCCTCGACCGCGCGCAGCGTGCCGGCCGGCAGGTGGAAGTCGACCCGCAGGTCGGTTACCCTCAGTACGTCGGCCATTCGCGTCTGTCTGCCACGCCCCCGGTCAAACGCTCCAACAAAGCCCGGAGTATTGCAGCCAAGTGTGACATCAACAACCCGCTTCGCCGCGCGGACAGGACGACGCGCGCTTGGCAGGGTCGGGCGCAAAGCCTTACGATCTATATAGACAATTTTAGCGATCCCGGGCGGGCCACACCGGTTCATGGAACCCACGCTCTTTCGCTTCATCTCGAAGCACAGCCTGAGGCAGCAGCTGCTCGTTCTCCTGCTGACCGGGTTGTCGTTCCCGTTTTTCTACTATTCGCTCGACCTGCCCAAGACGATCATCAATCAGGCCATCCAAGGCAGGGGGTTTCCCAAAACCTTCTTCGGGATCGAGTTCAGTCAAGTCCAGTACCTGATGCTGCTGAGCGGGATCTTCCTTGCGCTGGTCCTCGTCAACGGCGGCTTCAAGTACTACATCAACGTCTACAAGGGTCGCTTGGGCGAGCGCATGTTGCGGCGCATGCGCTACGAGCTCTACGACCGCATGCTGCGCTTCCCGCTCGGCTACTTCAGCCGGACCGCGCCCGGCGAAGTCATCCCGATCATCACGTCCGAGGTCGAGCCGCTGGGCGGCTTCATCGGCGACAGCTTCGCGGTGCCGGCGCTGCAGGGCGGCACCCTGCTCATCATCCTGCTGTTCATGTCGATCCAGGACCCGATCCTGGCGCTGGCGGCGATCGCGCTCTATCCGGTGCAGATCTACCTCATCCCGAAGCTGCAGGCGCGGGTCAACCAGCTGACCAAGCAGCGCGTCCGCATGGTGCGGTCGATGTCCGACCGCATCAACGAGAGCGCGCTGGCGCTGCAGGAGATCCACGCCCACGGCGCCGCCAAATACCAACTGGCGGAATTCTCCAACCGCATGGCGCGCAACTACTACCTGCGCTTCGACATCTACCGGCTGAAGTTCTTCATCAAGTTCCTCAACAACTTCATCGCCCAGCTGACGCCGTTCTTCTTCTACTCGATCGGCGGCTATCTCGTGATCACCGGCAGCCTGTCGTTTGGCGCGCTGGTCGCGGTGCTCGCGGCCTACAAGGACCTGAGCCCGCCGTGGCGCGAGCTGCTCGATTTCTACCAGCAGCTCCAGGACGCCGAGATCAAGTACGAGCAGATCATCGAGCAGTTCGAGCCGCCGGGCATGATCTCGGCGGAGCGCCAGCACGGCGACGACAAGGACGTCGCCGGCCTGACCGGCGAGCTGGTCGCGAGCGGCATCTCGTGGATCAACGACAGCGGGCTCAAGACCATCGACGCGGTGTCGCTGTCGCTCAAGCCCGACGACCATGTCGCGGTGGTCGGACCGGAGGCCGGCGGCAAGCATGAGCTCGGGCTGCTGCTCAGCGGCCTCGCCGATCCCTCGAGCGGCCGCGTCTCGCTCGGCGGCGCCGACCTCGCGACGCTGCCGCGCGCCCTGATCGCGCGGCGCGTCGGCTATGTCGGCCAGAACACCCAGCTGTTCGCCAGCAGCTTCTTCGACAATCTCGTGATCGGCCTGCAGGTGCGGCCCAACCCGAGCGACCCCGGCGACCGCGCCGCGGTGGCGCGACGCAAGGCCGAGGTGATCGAGGCCGAGCTGACCGGCAACTCGCTCGACGACATCGATGCCGATTGGATCGATTACGAGGTCGCAGGCGCCGCAACGCGCGAGCATCTGCGCGAGCGCATCCTCGAATCGCTGCGCGTGACCGAGCTGCTCGGCGACCTGCGCGAGCTCGGACTGCGCGGCACCATCACGGCGGCGGCGCAGCCGGCGATCGCCGAGGTCATGCTCAAGGCGCGCGCCGCGCTGCGCGAGCATCTGACCGCGCCCGAGATGCGCGGCTATTTCGAGATGTTCGACAAAGACCGCTTCAACGACCAAGCGTCGATCGCCGAGAACGTGCTGTTCGGAACGCCGGTTGGCACCGTGTTCGACGTCGAGCGGCTGGCCGAGGTCCCTTACGTCCAGCAGGTGCTCGACAAGCTGCGCCTGACCGACCACTGGGTCGACATCGGCTGCCAGATCGCCGCCCAGATGGTCGAGATCTTCAGCGGGCTGCCGCCCGGCCACGAGCTGTTCCAGCGCTATAGTTTCATCTCCGCCAGCGAGCTGCCCGAGTACGGCGCCGCCCTGACCCGCGTCCATCGCCAGGGCGCCGAGGCGCTACGGCCCGAGGAACGGATCCAGTTCCTGTCGCTGGTGTTCCGCGTCGTGCCGGCGCGGCACCGCTTCGACATCATCGACCAGACGTTCCGCAACGAAGTGCTGCAGGCGCGCCACGAGTTCGCCAGGGAGCTGCCCGAAGTGCTGGCGCAGCACGTCGAGTTCTTCGATGCCGAGCGCTACAACGAGGCGGTGTCGCTCTACGACAACATGCTGTTCGGCCGGCTGGCGCCCGGCCAGTCCCAGGCCGGCAGCCGCGCCCGCGACATGATCGTCGAGGTGCTCGAGCGGGTCGGGCTGGCGCAGGCGGTGCTGTCGGCCGTGATCGACGTCGGGCTGGCCTATCAGGTCGGCGTCGGCGGCAGCCGCCTGTCGGCGGCGATGCGCCAGAAGCTCGCGATCGCGCGGGCGGTGCTCAAGCGGCCCGATATCTTGATCCTGAACGATCCGGCCACCATTCTGGAATCCGGCGTGCAGGCACGGCTGATCACGCAGCTGCTCGAGGTCTCGAAGGGCCGCAGCGTGGTCTGGACCTTGCAGCGCGCCGGATTCAGCCGCCAGTTCGGTCGCGTGCTCGTGATGGTTGATGGTAGGATCGCCGAGCAAGGCAGTTTCGAGGAGTTGAACCGGCCCAATACCTTGCTGCACAAGCAGCTGCAGGCCGACTAGGGAGACATGGTTCGGGAGATGGCGCCATGAGCCTTCAGCAAGAGACGGAGGTGCTCCGCAACATCCCGATGTTCTCGACCATCGACCCCGCGCGCTTGAAGCTGCTGAGCTTCACCAGCGAGCGCGTCTCGTACATGGTCGGGGAGGAGTTCATCAAGCAGGGCGAGCTCGGGGACTCCGCGTTCGTGATCATCAGCGGCGAGGCCGACGTCATCATCCAGACCCCCGATGGGCCGTTGGCAGTCGGCGTCGTGCCCGCCGGCCAGCTGGTCGGCGAGATCGCCCTGCTGCGGGCCGGCGGCCGCCGCACCGCGACCCTGCGTGCCAAGACGCCGGTGACCGGCCTGCTGCTGTCGAAGGACGTCTTCTTCCATTTATTGCGCGAATTCCCGGATTTCTCGCTGGCGGTCATGCGCGATCTGGCGGCGCGCCTCGAGCGCGTCACCAGTCAGCTCGGCGAGGCCAGACGCCGGTGATCGCCAGCGCGTGAGATCCACAAATGCTCTTGGTTAACGTGGGGCGCTGGAATAAAACTCCGGCGCCCTTGCCTGACAGGCGGTTTACGAGGACTACTGGGCAAAACAGCAGGCTCTGAGGCAAAAACATGAGCCCGAGACGACTTCTGATCTACAGCCACGATTCCTTCGGGCTTGGTCATTTGCGCCGTTGCCGGTCGATCGCCCTGTCGCTGGTCGCGCGCAACCCCAAGCTGTCGGTCATGATCATCTCGGGCCTGCCGTTGATCGCCCGTTTCGGGTTTCACCCGCAGATCCACATCACGCTGGTGCCGGGCATCATCAAGACCGATGCCGGCGAGTACCGCGCGCTGTCCATCGAGCACGACATCCACGAGGCGATCGAGCAGCGCTCGCGCATCATTCTGGAGACCGCCGAGTCCTTCCAACCCAACCTGCTGCTGGTCGACAAGGAGCCGCTCGGCGTGCGCGGCGAGGTCCAGGCGGCGCTCGAGTGGGCGAAGCAGCATGGCGTGCCCATGGTCCTCGGGCTGCGCGACGTCATGGACGATCCCGGGCTGTTGGCGCGCGAGTGGGCGCGCAAGAACGCCGTCGCCGCGATCGAGGAGTATTACGACGAGATCTGGGTCTACGGCCTGCCGGAGATCTTCGATCCGCTGACCGGCATCGATTTGTCGGCGGCGGCGCGCCGCCGCATCGTGTTCACCAGCTACCTGCGGCGCTCCGATGACGACGGCGCCGCGGACACCGTGCTGCCGGAGCCGGTCGAACCGCCGTTCCTCCTGGTCACGCCCGGCGGCGGCGGCGACGGCGAGCGTCTGGTCGACTGGGTGCTCAAGGCGGTCGAGCACGACCGCGCGATCCCGCACCGCATCCTGATCGTCAACGGGCCGTTCATGAACACCGAGCGGCGCTCCGGCTTCGAGGCGCGCGCCGCACGCCTGCCCAACGTCAGCATGACGGACTTCGTGCCCGGCATGGAGCGCCTGATGGCGTCGGCCTCGGGCATCGTCGCCATGGGCGGCTACAATACGTTCTGCGAGATCCTGTCGTTCGACAAGCCGGCGCTGATCGTTCCCCGTACGACTCCTCGGCTCGAGCAGTTCATCCGGACGTCGCGCGCCGAGGAGCTCGGCTTGCTCTCGATGCTGGTCGACGATGTCGACGGCGCGCCGCAGCCGATGGCACAGGCGTTGCGCAAACTGCCGTGGCTGAAGCGCCCGTCGAGCGTGCTCATCCCGGGCTTGCTGGCCGGCCATGAAACCATCGCCCGGCGCGCCGACTTCTGGTTCAGCCGCCTGGCCGCGGGGCCGATCATGGCGGAGGCGCAGGCGGCCGCGGTGCGCGCCCGCGAGTGAGCGCGCTCGATCTGCCGGCCGGGCCGGCGGCCACCATCGCGCCCGCCACGGCGTTCGTGCTCAAGGGCTATCCGCGCCTGTCCGAGACCTTCATCGCACAGGAGATCCGCGCGCTCGAGCAGCGCGGGCTCGACATCCTGATCGTCTCCCTGCGGCAGCCGACCGATCGCGCGACCCATCCGATCCATCGCGAGATCACGGCGCCGGTGGTCTACCTGCCGGAATATCTCCACCACGCGCCGGGCGCGGTGCTCGCGGCGTGGCGCGCGCTGCGCCGCCGGCCCGGCTACCGCGCCGCGCGCCGCACCTGGTGGCGCGATTTCAAGCGCGATCCGTCACGCAACCGTGTCAGACGCTTCGGCCAGGCGCTGGTGCTGGCGCACCGGCTGCCCGCGGCGATCGGCTGGCTGCATGCGCACTTCCTGCACACGCCGGCGTCGGTCGCGCGCTATGCCAGCCTGCTGACCGGCCTGCCGTGGTCGGTGTCGGCGCACGCCAAGGACATCTGGACGACCCCCGAATGGGACAAGACCGAGAAGCTCGCCGACTGCCGCTGGCTGGTGACCTGCACCGCGGCGGGCGCCACCCACCTGCGCGCGCTCGCGGCCGCCCCCGAGCGCGTCGCGCTGGCCTACCATGGCGTCGATCTCGACCGTTTCGGCGCCGCGGCGACGGTCGCGCGCCCGCGCCGCGCCGGCGCCGAAGCGCGCGATCCGGCGGTCATCCTGTCGGTCGGCCGCCTGGTCGACAAGAAGGGCTATCCCGATCTGTTGGACGCGCTGGCGCGGCTGCCCTCGACCATGCACTGGCGCTTCGTCCATATCGGCCACGGCCCCGAGCGCGCGCGGCTGGCGCGCCAGGCCGCGGCGCTCGGCATCGCCGACCGTATTGCCTGGCTCGGCGCCCAACCCCATGACGTGGTGCTGCAGCACTATCGCAGCGCCGACGTCTTCGCGCTGGCGAGCCGGATCGCCGGCGACGGCGACCGCGACGGCCTGCCCAACGTCCTGATGGAAGCGCAGAGCCAAGGCCTGGCCTGCGTCGCCACCGCGGTTGCGGCGATCCCGGAGCTGATCGTCGGAGACGACACCGGCCTCTTGGTGCCGCCGCGCGATCCCCCGGCGCTGAGCGCGGCGCTCGAGCGGCTGATCGGCGATCCCGAGCTGCGCGCGCGCCTGGGTGCCGCCGGACGCGCCCGTCTGGTGCAACAGTTCAGCCACGTTCACGGCATCGATCAGCTGGCCGACCTGTTCGGCCTCGCAAGCGGACAGCAGGAAGCATGCGCATTGCGTTCTATGCACCGCTGAAGTCGCCCGAGAACCCGGTGCCGTCGGGCGACCGCCGCATGGGGCGGCTGCTCATCGAGGCGCTGCGGGTGGCCCGGCACGAGGTCGAGCTCGCCTGCAACCTGTCGACGCGCGACGGTACCGGCGACGCCGCGCACCAGCAGCAGATCAAGGAGCGCGCCACCTTGTTGGCGCAGCGCCTGATCCAGAGCTACCGCGCGCGCCCGGCCGGCCAGCGGCCTCAGGTCTGGTTCACCTACCACCTCTACCACAAGGCACCCGACTGGATCGGGCCGGTGGTGTCGCAAGCCCTCGGTATCCCCTACGTCGTCGCCGAGGCCTCGGTCGCCGCCAAGCGCAAGGGCGGGCCATGGGATCTCGGCTATCGCGCCACGGTCGAGGCGCTCAAGCGCGCGAACCTGGTGATCGGCATCAACGGCGCCGATCGCGACGGCGTACTGCCGCATCTCGCCGACCCGAGCCGGCTCGCCGCGCTGCCCCCGTTCCTCGACCGCACGCCCTACGAGAAGGCCGCCGACCATCGCGACGCCTGCCGACGCAGCCTGTCGACGCGCTATCGGCTGTCGACGCGCTGGCCGTGGCTGCTCGCGATCGGCATGTTCCGCTTCGGCGCCAAGCTCGACTCCTACAAGGTGCTCGCCAAGGCGCTCGAGCAGGTCAATGCCGGGCCGTACATGCTCGTCATCGTCGGCGACGGACCGGCGCGCACCGAGGTGCGCCAGCTGTTCGACATCTTCGGCGAGCAGGTCACCATGGTCGGCCAGGAGCCCGAGGGCCAGATCGCCGCGTGGTGCGCCGCCTCCGACCTGATGGTCTGGCCGGCGATCGACGAGGCCTACGGCATGGCGCTGCTCGAAGCCCAGGCGACCGGCCTGCCGGTCGTCGCCGGCGCCAGCGGCGGCGTACCCGAGGTCGTCCGCCACGAACGCACCGGCCTGACGCCGCCGGCGGGCGATCCCGCCGCGTTCGCTGCTGCGGTCAACGCGCTGCTCGGCGATCCGGACAAGCGCGAGGCCTACGGCCGCGCGGCCCGTGAAGTCTGCGCCAAGGAGCACGACCTGTTCGTCGCGGCGCACCGGCTCGACTCCTTGATCACGGGGCTATGACGCCGCTCGCGGTGATCCGGCACGGACCGACCGCGTGGAACCATGACGGCCGGATGCAAGGACAGCAGGACATCGCGCTAAGCGACGCCGCCCGGCGCGCGCTGGCGGCGCGCCGGCCGCCGGCGGCGCTCGACGGCTTCGCGTGGGTCAGCAGCCCGCTGGCCCGCGCGATGGAAACTGCGCGCGTGCTCGCGCCTGATGCAACGGTCGCCGTCGAGCCGGCGCTGACCGAGATGGCCTGGGGGGCCTGGGAGGGCGCGACCTTGGACGCACTGCGCGCGCAGAATGGCGCGGCGTTCGACGCCAATGCCGATCGTGGGCTCGATTTCCGGCCGCCCGGCGGCGAGAGCCCGCGGATGGTCCAGGATCGCCTGACGCCCTGGTTGGCGCGCGTCGCCGGCGCCGGCGTGCCGACCGTCGCGGTCACCCACAAGGGCGTGATCCGCGCCCTGCTCGGCCTCGCCACCGACTGGAATTTTTTGGGCAAGCCGCCGGCGCGGCTCGACTGGTCGGCGGCGCACCTGTTCGAGGTCGATGACGCCGGAAGACCGCGCATCCGCGCGCTCAATCTCGCGCTCGAGCCGCGATGAGGGTCGCGTTCTACGTCCAGCATTTGCTCGGCATCGGCCACCACCGGCGCGCCGAGCTGCTGGCGCGCGCGTTGGTCGCGCACGGCTTCGAGGTCGTGGTGCTGGCGGGCGGTACGCCGGTCGCGGGCGAGGACTGGGGCGGCGCGCACATGCACCGGCTGCCGGCGACGCGCGCCGCCGGGGTTGATTTCAAGGTCCTGGTCGATGACCGCGACCGGCCGATCGACGATGCCTGGCGGGCGACGCGGCGCGACGCACTGCTGGCGGCGGTCGCCGACGCGCGCGCCGACGCGCTGCTGCTCGAAGGCTTCCCGTTCGCCCGGCGCCAGTTCCGCTTCGAGCTGCTGCCCCTGCTCGACTGGGTCGCGACCCAGCGCCCGCGCCCGCTGGTCGTCACCTCGATCCGCGACATCCTGGTGGAAAAGCCCGACCCCAAGCGCGTCGCCGAGGTCGTGGCGACCATCGAGCGCGCGATCGACCGCGTGCTGGTGCACGGCGATCCCGCGGTGATCCGCCTCGAGGCGACGTTCCCCGGCGCCGCCGCGATCGCCGACCGGCTCTGCTACACCGGCTTCGTGACCGCGCCGGCGCCACCGCCTGCCGCGAGCGAGCGCGACGCAGTCGTGGTCTCGGTCGGCGGCGGCGCGGTGGGCGTCGAGCTGCTGCTCGCCGCGGCGGCAGCGCGCGGCCTCAGCGCGGCCCGCGATCGGCCGTGGCACTTGATCACCGGCCCCATGATGGCCGAGGCGCAGGCCGCGGCGGTGCGCGCCGCGGCGCCGCCCGGCGTCACGGTCGAGCGCCACCGCGCCGACTTCCATCGCCTGCTGGGCGCAGCGGTGTTGTCGATCTCGCAGGCCGGCTACAACACCGTGCTCGATCTCCTGCAGTGCGGGCCCCGCATGGTGCTGGTGCCGTTCGCCGCCGTCGGCGAGACCGAGCAGACGGTGCGCGCCCAGCTGCTTGCCGACACCGGCCGCGCCGTGATCGTGCCCGAGGCCGGCCTCACCCCGCAGGCGCTCGCCGGCGCGGTCGACCGCGCGCTCGCGGCACCGCCGCCGGCCAAGCTCGCGGTCGATTGCGACGGCGGCGGCACCAGCGCGCGCGCGCTGCGCGGCTGGCTCGAGGCGCGGACGCGATGACCGACACGTGGGACGCCCTCAGCCGCGAGCTCGACGCCTGGGCGGCCGCCGGACGCCGCGCGACCCTGTGGTGGCGCGATGACGATGCGACCGCACCCGGCGCAGCGCTCGACCGTCTGCTCGCGCTCGGCGCCGGGCGCGCGCCGATCGGCCTCGCCGTCGTGCCGGAGCCGACCGGCGACGCGCTGGCGCGGCGGCTGGCGACGGCGCCGCTGGTGCGCGTGCTGCAGCACGGCTGGGCGCACCGCAATCACCGGCCGCAAGGCGAGCGCAGCGCCGAGTACGCCGCCGATCGGCCGCTGGCGGCGATGACCGACGAGCTGGCGCGCGGCCGCGACCACCTGGCCGGCTGGTTCGGCGCGCGCTTCCTGCCCGTGCTGGTGCCGCCGTGGAACCGCATCGACGCGGCGGTGATCGCGGCGCTGCCCGGCCTCGGCTATCGCGGCCTGTCGTGCTTTGGCCCGCGCGATCCGGGCGCGCGCACCACCGTCAACACCCACGTCGATCCGATCGCCTGGCGCGCCGGCCGCGGCTTCGTCGGCGAGGCCAAGGCGCTCGGCGAGCTGGTGCACCATCTCGCCGACCGCCGCGCCGGTGTGGTCGACGCCGACGAGCCGACCGGACTGCTCACCCACCACCTCGGACACGACGAGCCGCTGTGGCGCTTCCTCGACGCGCTGCTCGCGAACACCGCCGCGCACCCCGCGGTTCAGTGGCTCGATCCGCGCGACGTCTTCGCTTGACGCAGCTCAGCCGCGGCTCTGGCCGTAGCTGCCGATGAAATTGTGGAAGCGCTCGAGGAAGGCCTGGGTGCGTGGGTTCTCGGGATGCTCGAGCACCTGGGCGGGCGGGCCCATCTCGACGATCTGGCCGTCGCTCATGAAACCGACGACGTCGGCGACCTCGTGGGCGAACGCGACCTCGTGGGTCACGATGATCATCGTCATGCCCTCCTCGGCGAGCCGGCGGACCACCGCCAGGACCTCGCCGATCAGCTCGGGATCGAGCGCCGAGGTGACCTCGTCGAACAGCACGACCGCGGGGTTCATGGCGAGCGCGCGCGCGATCGCGACACGCTGGCGCTGGCCGCCCGACAGATGTTGCGGGTAGGCGGCGGCCTTGTCCGCCAGGCCGACCTTGTCGAGCAGCGCGCGCGCCGCTCGCGGTCGCCGGGCAGCCGCGTCTTGCCCAGGCCGAACGCCATGCGCCGCGCGCCGACCCGCACCTGGCCGCGGTTCGGCGTCTCGAGCAGGTTGATGCAGCGCAGCAGGGTCGACTTGCCCGAACCGCTCGGGCCGAGCAGCGCCACCGCCGAGCCGCGCCGGACCTCGAGCGAGATGCCCTTCAGCACCTCGAGCGCGCCGAACGACTTGTGCAGATCGGCGATCTCGATCATCGCCTCGGTGCCGGGTTCGCTCGCCACGATCAATCGCTCACCGCCAGCCGCTTCTCGACCAGCTGCGCCATCAGGGTCAAGGGGAACAGCACGCCGAAATAGATGATCGCCACGACGGTGTAGACCTCGAGCGGCCGGTAGGTCGTCGCGGTGATGATCTCGCCCTGGTAGAGCAGATCGCTGACCGCGATGGTCGAGACCAGCGAGGTGTTCTTGAGCTGCATGATCGACTGGTTCATGAACGGCGGCACCATGCGCTTGATCGCCTGGGGCAGGATGACCCGCCGCATCACCTGGCCGCGCCGCATGCCGATGGCCCGCGCCGCGTCCCACTGGCCGCGTTCGATCGAGTTGACGCCGCCGCGGATGATCTCGGCGTAGAACGCGCCGGTATACAGCGACAGCGTCATGGCGGCGGCGACATGCGCCGGGATGTCGAGCCCGATCACCACCGGGAAGGCGTAGTAGAACCAGATCAGTTGCACGAGCAGCGGCGTGCAGCGGAACAGCTCGACATAGAAGATCAGCGGGTAGTTGACCACGCGCGAGCGGGCCAGCCGGCTTATCCCGACCGCGAAGCCGATGATCAGCCCGACCAGGATCGTGCCGACGGCGTACAGCATCGTGTAGCCGAGCCCGATCGCGATGAACCCGCGGTACTGCCAGAGGAAGCTGAAGTCCCAGCTATACTGCACGGGACCGGCCCTGCACGGCGCGTGCCGCCCCTGCCGGTCTAGAACGCGACGTCGGACGGGATGGTGTCCGGGTTGACGCCGTTGAGCGCGAGGCCGGCGAACATCCATTCGCGGATCTGGCCGACGCCACGATTGAAGTCGACCCAGGAATCCAGGAAGTCGCGCCAATCCTTGTTGGGCTCCTTGCGCAGGCCGAGGCAATTGGGCAGCTGCACCGTCGGGCCGCTCAGCATCGTGAAGGTGCCGAGATTGGGGTTCTTGGCGACCGCGGTCAGGCCGATCACCACCGCCATGATGACGCAGTCGGCGCGGCCCGATTGCACCGCCAGCACGCACTCGTCGCGTGTCTTGTAGGCGGTGATCTGCGACTTGGGCGCAAACCGGCGCGCCGAGGTCTCATGTACCGAGCCGATGTCGCAGGTCACCCGGATGTCGGGCTTGTTGATGTCGGACCACGTCTTGGCGGTGAAGCCCTTGCGGCCGACCATGCCGAAGCCGTGCATGAACACCGGGTGCGAGAAGTCGATCGCCAGCGCTCGCGCCGGCGTCGGGTTGAGCGAGAACGCGAGATCGATCTTGCCCGCTTGCAGGTCGAGCACCGAGTTGCCGTAGGTCGACTCCAGCCACTCGATCTTGGCGTCGAACACCTTGGCGATGTCCTTGCACATCTCGATGCACATGCCGCTCCACTCGCCGGTCTGCAGGTTCTTGAGGAAGTACGGCAGCTCGCCCGGCAGCGCCGCGGCGCGGAGCACCTTGGTGCGCTTGATGCGCTCGAGCGTCGACTCGGACGCCGGCGTCTGCGCGAACGCGGCCGAGCCGACCAGCATCGAGCTTGAAACCGCGGCTCCGGCGAGCGCCGCGCCGGCGAGATCTCTGCGTGACAGCATGTGTGCCTCCTGTTGTTGGCCCCGTTAACCCCTGAAATCCGTCACTTGTAGTGCGCGATGCTGACGCGCCGCACGGCGTCCTCGTCGACCGTGACGCCGAGGCCCGGCCCGGTCGGCACCTGCGTCATGCCTTTCTTGATCACAATCGGCGTCGCCAGGATCTCGACGCCCATCACGTAGGTCGAGGTGTAGAACTCGGCGCCCAGCGAAATGTTCGGGGTCGAGCCCAGCAGGTGCAGGCCGGCGGCGATCGCCAAGCCGGCCTCGAACATGGTGCCGCCGTAGCACGCGATGCCGGCGGCCTCGCAGATCGCCGCGATCTCGCGGCCGCGCGCGATGCCGCCCGCCTTCATGATCTTGATGCTGACCAGGTCGGCACCGTTCATCTTGACCAGGTCG
>JACQAI010000264.1 GCA_016195115.1 Pseudomonadota bacterium | reverse complement strand
GTCGTCGGGCACTAATGTAGTGCCGGTCCGGTCGAGGCGCAGCTTGAAAGGAGCGCGGGGCGTCGGCCCTGTCGCACGGGGTACGGCCTAGGCGAAGGCGGTGCGCTGGAGCGCGGCTTGGGCGATGCGCCGCCAGTTGGCCATTTCCTCGAAGCGGCCCTCGGATTGCGCCTGCTGGGCGCGCAGCACGGCCGCCGCAATCGCGACCTCGCCGAGCCGAGCGAGCAGGGCACGAGCAGCGCGACGGGCGTTGAAATCGGACAGCATTGGCGGCTCCCTCATTGGCTGACCCGTAAATGATTGAAAGGAGATTCGGCTCCCCCAATCGCGGAAAACTTCAGCGCAAGACTGTGTCAGAAGTTAGACCGCGGCCGGGACGCTGCCGCGACAGGGCGCCGCAGCACCCCTGCCGCGGCCCCCGCCCGATCGGGTAAGCCATTGGATTGTTGATCAGAATTTACGCCGACCGGCGCCCCTCGCGCGCCCTGGGCCGGGGCTGCCGGCCGGTCCGCCGGGCGCCGCCGCCCCGCATTGCGCGCCTCGCGCGGCATGCTATAACGCCGGCCACGCCGACCGAGGGGGGTCTGGGTGGCGCAGCCGCTGGTCTTCATTCTGAACGGTCCGAACCTCAATCTTCTCGGGCGCCGCGAGCCCGCCATCTACGGCCACGACACCCTGGCCGCGATCGAGGAGCTGTGCCGGCGCAGCGGCGCAACCCTCGAGCTCGAGGTCGACTTCCGCCAATCCAATCACGAGGGCGAGCTGGTCGACTGGATCCACGAAGCCGGCGACAGCGCCGCCGGCATCATCCTCAACGGCGGCGCGCTCACGCACACCTCGGTGGCGCTGCTCGATGCGCTCAAAGGCGTCGACCTGCCGGCGATCGAGGTGCACCTGTCGAACATCCACCGGCGCGAGGAATTCCGGCGCCACTCTTATCCAGCCCAGGGCGCGGTCGGGGTGATCGCCGGGTTCGGTCCGCAAAGCTACGCGCTCGCCCTGGTCGCGATGGCCAATCTGATCGCCGCCCAGGCGCCCCGATGACCAAGCACACCGTCGATGCCGACCTGGTGCGCAAGCTCGCGGCGCTGCTCGACGAGACCGGCCTGAGCGAGCTCGAGTACCAGACCAACGCGCTGCGCGTGCGCGTCGCCAAGAATCACGCCGCCGGTCCCACCGTCGTGGCGGCGGCGACCCTGGCGCCGGCGAGCGCGGCGGCCGACGCCGGCGTCGCCGCGCCCGCCGCCGACCATCCCGGCGCGGTGACGTCGCCGATGGTCGGCACGGCCTATTGCGCGCCCGAGCCGGGCGCCCCGGCGTTCGTCAAGGTCGGCGACGCGGTGCGCCAGGGCCAGACGCTGCTGATCATCGAGGCCATGAAGGTCATGAACCCGCTGCCGGCGCCGCGCGCCGGCACGGTCACCGAGATCCTGGTGCGCGACGCCCAGCCGGTCGAATACGGCGAAGTCTTGCTGGTGATCGAGTGAGGCTGGCAAGCCGGTCGGCGCTTCGCTGTCCGCGCCATCACGGTTAGGATCGCCGTCTGATGTTCGAGAAGATCCTGATCGCCAACCGCGGCGAGATCGCGCTGCGCATCCATCGGGCGTGCCGCGAGCTCGGCATCCAGACCGTGGCGGTGCACTCGACCGCCGACGCCGACGCGATGCACGTGCGGCTGGCCGACGAGAGCGTGTGCATCGGTCCGCCGCCGGCGCGCGGCAGCTATCTCAACATGCCCGCGATCCTGTCGGCCGCAACCGTGACCGGCGCCGACGCCATCCATCCCGGCGTCGGCTTCCTGGCCGAGAACGCCGACTTCGCCCAGATGGTGATCGAGCACGGCTTCACCTTCATCGGCCCGACGCCGGCCCATATCCGGATCATGGGCGACAAGATCACGGCCAAGCGTGCGATGCGCGAGCTCGGCGTGCCGACGGTGCCCGGCACCGAGGGGCCGGTCGGCAGCGACGCCGAGGCGAGCGGGCTCGCCCGCGACATCGGCTTCCCGGTGATCGTCAAGGCGTCGGCGGGCGGCGG
This sequence comes from Pseudomonadota bacterium, assembly GCA_016195115.1. Classification (GTDB taxonomy): domain Bacteria; phylum Pseudomonadota; class Alphaproteobacteria; order Elsterales; family Elsteraceae; genus JACQAI01. Next base: position 1,099 of record JACQAI010000264.1, on the reverse strand, counting down.
CGGCCGCGGCATGAAGCTGGCGCGCACGCCGGCCGAGCTCAGCGGGGCGCTCGCCGCCGCGCGCGCCGAGGCCAAGGCAGCGTTCGGCAACGACGCCGTCTATCTCGAGCGCTTCCTCGAGCGCCCGCGCCACGTCGAGCTGCAGGTGCTGGGCGACGGCCAGGGCGCGGTGATCCACCTGGGCGAGCGCGACTGCTCGCTGCAGCGCCGCCATCAGAAGCTGCTCGAAGAGGCGCCGTCGCCGGCGCTCAACGCCGGCGAGCGGGGCAGCCTGGGTGCGCGCGTGCTGGGCGCGCTGACCAAGCTCGGCTACGCCAGCGCCGGCACGCTCGAGTTCCTTTACGAGGACGGCGAGTTCCACTTCATCGAGATGAACACGCGCCTCCAGGTCGAGCATCCGGTCAGCGAGATGATCACCGGCATCGACCTGGTGCGCGAGCAGATCCGCATCGCGGCCGGCGGCCGCATCCTCATCACGCAGGACGAGGTGCGGTTCAACGGCCATGCCATCGAGGCGCGCATCAATGCCGAGCATCCCGAGACGTTCGTGCCCTCGCCCGGGCGCATCGTCGACTATCACGCACCGGGCGGGCCGGGCGTGCGCGTCGACTCCGCGCTCTATGCCGGCTACCGGGTGCCGCCGTATTACGATAGCCTGATCTCCAAGTTGATCGTCTACGGGGCAACCCGCAACGAGTGCCTGATGCGGCTTCGGCGCGCGCTCGAGGAATACGTCATCGGCGGGATCGAGACGACGATCCCGCTGCATCGGCGCGTCGTCGCCGAGCCCGACTTCATCAACGGCGACTATGACATCCACTGGCTCGAGCGCTTCGTCGCGCGCGCCCCGGCCTGATGGTGGCGTGACCGGTCGGCCGCGATGTCGGTGCTGACGCCGGAGCTGCTGCTCAACGCCTATGCCGCCGGCATCTTCCCGATGGCCGAGACGCGCGACGATCCCGAGCTCTACTGGATCGATCCCGAGCAGCGCGGCATCCTGCCGCTCGATGGCTTCCACGTGCCGCGCAGCCTGCGCCGCACGCTGCGGCGCGAAAAATTCGAGATCCGGGTCGACAGCGCGTTTCGCGCCGTCGTCGCC
>JACQAI010000263.1 GCA_016195115.1 Pseudomonadota bacterium | reverse complement strand
GAGCGCAAGGCCGACGTGTTCTATGTCGCCTACACGCTCAACGGCCAGGACGCGGCGACCCGGCCGATCACCTTCGCGTTCAACGGCGGGCCCGGCGCCGCCTCGGCCTATCTGCATCTCGGCACCATGGGGCCGCGGGTGCTGGCATTCGGCGAAGAGCCCGAGAGCCTGAGCACGGTGCGGCGCCTGATCGACAATCCCGACACCTGGCTCGACATGACCGACCTCGTGTTCGTCGATCCGGTCGGCACCGGCTACAGCCGCGGCATCGGCTCGGACGACGAGGTCGCCAAGCAGTTCTGGGGCGTCAAGCAGGACATCGAGGCAATGGCGGCGGTCGTGCGCCTGTTCCTGACGCGCAGCGGCCGCCTCGGCTCGCCCAAATATCTGGTCGGCGAGAGCTACGGCGGCTTCCGTGCCGCGCGACTGGCCGATTTTCTCCACACCCAGCAGGGCATCGCGATCAACGGCGCGGTTCTGGTGTCGCCGGTGCTCGAGTTCGAGACCCTGCGCAGCGGTCCCTACTCGCCGATGACCTGGGCGCTGCGCCTGCCGTCGTACGCCGCGACCGCGCTCGAGGCCGAGGGTCGCCTCAGCCTGGAAAACCTCGCCGAGGCCGAGCGTTTCGCGCTCGGCGACTATCTGACCGCGCTGGCGAGCGGCCCGCGCGACCCGGCGCTGGCGGGCCGGATCAACGACCGGGTCGCGACCTTGACCGGGTTGCCGCGCGAGCTGGTCGAACGCCTGAACGCCCGCATCCCGGTCAACGTGTTCAACAAGGAGTTTCGCCGCGCCGACGGCCGCGTGCTGAGCTCGTACGACGCCAGCGTCAGCATCGTTGATCCGTATCCGAACAGCGTGACGGCGCGCGGCGGCGACGCCATCCTGCAAGGCACGATCGCGCCGCTGACCACCGGCTTCGTCGCCTATGCGCGCGACGCGCTCGGCTACCGCACCGATCTGCCGTATCGCCTGCTCAACGGCGAGGTCGGCGGCAAGTGGGATTGGCGCAGCGGCGGCGGCCCAGGTCCCGCAGGCTCGCTCGACGAGCTGCGCGAGGCCCTGGCGCTCAATCCGCGCCTGCGCATCGTCGTCGCGCACGGCATGACCGACCTGGTGACGCCGTATTTCGCCAGCCGTTTCCTGATCGACCAGCTGCCCAAGCTCGGCGACGCTGCGCGCGTCACGCTCAAGCTCTACCCCGGCGGCCACATGATGTATCTGCGGCCGGGCTCGCGTGGCCGGCTGCACCAGGACGCGCTCGAGCTCTACCGCGCGACCGCGGGCTGAGCCACTGCACCGGCCGCTCGAGGCGGGTGATTTGATTTTTATCAATTCGTCTGGCGTTGCACATCGTTCGCGCAGAACGCCCAATTCGGGGCCCTCGACATCGGGATTCGACGCTCAAGAAACGAGCAAAGTCGCGCGTAGCCGCGGTTAATTTCGTGGCACGTCGCTTGCGTTCGTTGGTCGCCGAGCGTTCGCGGACAGTGGATTTGGCAAGCGGATGACGGACGGCGGTCCCGTTCTGACCGAGCAGCAGAAGCAGTATCTCGAAGGCTTCCTGGCAGGGGTCAAAAATCGCGGCGCGGGCGACGCGTCGGCCGCGTCGGCATTGACGCCTGCCGAGACGAAACCGAGCGGACCGGAGGCGATCCACATCGAGGCGCAGGATCGCGCCGTCGCCGCCGGCGGCAAGCTGGTGCCCGAGGAGCTCGCGAAGCGCGCCAAGCATCCGTTCGACATGTGGGACGAGATGCGCGCCAACGCCGCGGCCAAGCGCTTTCCCAAGGGCACCGACGTCTTCCTGCACAAGTTCCACGGCCTGTTCTACGTCGCGCCGAACCAGGACGCCTTCATGCGGCGTGTGCGGCTGCCCGGCGGCCTGATCGCCGCGGCGCAGCTGCGCGGATTGGGCGACGTCGCGGAGACCTACGGCGGCGGCTACGCGCACGTCACGAGCCGCTTGGGCGTGCTCGAGGACACCAACGACATCGGCTTCGCCGCGGTCGCGGTCGATGGCGGCGGCGCGGTGCCGGCGGGCGTCTATTTCCGCATGCTGCTCGGCGGCATCACGGGCCATGGCGACTTCGGACGCGACAGCGGCGTGCTGCTGACGCCGGCGGAGGTGGTGCCCGCGGCCGCCGCGGTGCTGCGCGTGTTCATCGCCCACGGCGACCGCACCGACCGCAAGAAGGCGCGTCTCAAGTACCTGCTCGACGCCTGGGGCCTCGAGAAGTTCATGGTCGAGGCGGAGCCGGCGCTGCCGTTCAAATGGCGGCGCGTGCCGCCCGAGATGTGCCGGCCTCGCGGCCCGATCGCCAAGCACGGCCACGTCGGCGTCCATCCGCAGCGCCAGGCGGGTCTCAGCTACGTCGGCGTCGCGGTGCCGGTCGGCTATCTGCCGGTCGCGCAGCTGCGCGGGCTCGCCGACATCGCGGCGCGCCACGGCAGCGGCACGCTGCGGCTCACCGTGTGGCAGAACCTGATCGTCTCGGACGTGCCCGACGGCGCGCTCGCCGCGGTCGAGCGCGAGCTCGGCGCGCTCGGCCTGACCAGCACGCCCAGCCACATCCGCGGCGCGCTGGTCGCGTGCACCGGCAACATGGGCTGCAAGTTCGCGCTCAGCAACACCAAGACGCATGCGCTCGCGATCGGCGACTGGCTGGAGGCGCGCGTCGCGCTCGATCAGCCGCTCAACATCCATCTGACCGGCTGCCCGGCGTCGTGCGCACAGATCCATGTCGGCGACATCGGGCTCTTGGCGACCAAAGTCGACCGTGGCGACGACGAGGTCGAGGGGTATCACGTGATGGTCGGCGGCGGCGCCGGCGCGGAGCGCGCGATGGCGCGCGCTATCTATCATTCGGTGCCGGCCGACGCGGTGCCGGCCAAGCTCGAGGCGATGCTGCGCGCCTACCTGGCGCACCGACACGACGGCGAGACGTTCCACGCCTTCGTCAACCGCCACGCGGTCGACGCGCTGGTCCGGCTGTTCGATGCGGCGGCGCTGGAGATCGCGGCGTGACGACGTACCTCGCCCCTGCGCTGCCCGACAGCGCGCCGTTCTCGTCCAACCAGCGCGCCTGGCTCAACGGCTACCTCGCCGGCCTGTTCACCGCTGACGCCGGCGCAGCGCCTGATGGCGGCGACCGCGCAGCTCGATTGCGGCCAGTGCGGCTATCTGTGCCTGGAGTACGCCGAGGCGATCGCCGGCGGCGCGGAGACCGATCTCAAGCGTTGCGCCCCCGGCGGCAGGGCGACCGCGCGCATGCTCAAGGAACTGCTTGCCGAGGCGGCAGCCGCGCCGGCGGCGGCGGCCGTCGCAACGCCGGCCGCCGCGACAGCGCCGCTGCCGACGCCGTCGACGGGCGGCCGCGCCGGCGCCGTGACGGCGTCGCTGCTCAGCTGCGCGCGGCTCAACGGCGCCGGCTCGGCCAAGGACACCCGCGGCGTCGTCTTCCGCATCGAGGGCACCGGCCTCAACTACAAAGTCGGCGACAGCTTGGGCGTGCATGCGCACAACTGCCCGGAGCTGGTCGACGCCCTCGTCGCCTGCCTCGGCGGCTCGGCCGGGCTTGAGGTCGATTGTCCGGACGGCGCGCGCCGGACGCTGCGCGAGGCGTTGATCTCGGTGTGCGACGTCGCGCGGCCGTCCGACGAGGCGATCGAGGTGCTCGCCTCGCGCGCGCACGATCCCGAGGAGGCCGACCTCCTCCAGGCGATAGCCGAGGGCTATCCCGGCAGCGGACCCGAGGACGCCGACCTGCTCGACCTCCTGATCGCCTTCCCGTCGGCGCGGCCGCCGATCCAGGAGCTGGTCTCGGCGCTCGGCGTGCTGCAGCCGCGGCTCTACTCGATCGCCTCGTCGCCCAAGGCGACCCGCGATGAGGTCCACCTCACCGTCGCGGCGGTGCGCTACCAGCGGCGCGATCGCCTGCGCAAGGGCGTGGCCTCGATCTTCCTCGCCGAGCGCGCCCCGCCCGGCATGCCGGTGCCCGTATTCGTGCAGCCGGCGCACGGCTTCCGGCTGCCCGACGACGGCGACGCGCCGATCGTGATGATCGGCCCCGGCACCGGCATCGCGCCGTTCCGCGCCTTCCTGCAGGAACGCCGCGCGCTCGGCGCCAAGGGGCGCAACTGGCTGTTCTTCGGCGAGCAGCACGGCGCCACCGACTTCCTCTACCGCGACGAGCTCGAGGCTTACGCGCGCGACGGGCTGCTGACCCGCTTCGATACCGCGTTCTCGCGCGACCAGGCCGACAAGATCTACGTGCAGCACCGCATGCGCCAGAGCGCCGCCGAGCTGTGGGCGTGGCTGCAGGACGGCGCGCGCGTCTACGTGTGCGGCGACGCCACGCGCATGGCGCGCGACGTCGACTCGGCGCTCGTCCACATCATCGCCAAGCAGGGCCGCATGGAGATGGCCGGCGCCAAGGCGTACATGGCGCAGCTCGCCCGCGAGCAACGCTACCAGCGCGACGTCTACTAGGCGTCGAATAAAACAAGATCGAGGGAGGACTCATGTTCCTGGACACTGTCGACAACTTCGCCAAGGTTGCCGAGACCAAAGCGGCGGCGTTGCGCGCGCGACCCGGCGCCTTCTGGGTCAGCGCGATGATGGCCGGGGCCTATGTCGGGCTTGGCATCATCCTGATTTTCAGCGTCGGCGCGACCGTCGATCCGTCGATCCGGGGCGTCGTCATGGGCGCGTCCTTCGCGGTCGCGCTTACTCTGGTCATCTTCGCCGGCTCCGATCTGTTCACCGGCCATACCATGTTCATGACCATGGGTTGGCTGCGCGGCCGCACCAGCCTGCGCGACCTCGGCGCGTCGTGGTCGATGACCTGGCTCGGCAACCTGGCAGGTTGCGCCGTGCTCGCGGCGTTGTTCGTGGCCGGCGGCGGCGGCGCGGCGCTCGGCGCCAAGAGCCAGCTGCTCATCACCGTCGCCGCGACCAAGATGAACGCCCCCGCGCTCGAGCTGTTCGCCCGCGCGATCCTGTGCAACTGGCTGGTCTGCCTGGCGATCTGGATGGCGGCGCGCATGACCAGCGACACCGCCAAGTGCATCGGCATCTTCTGGTGCCTTTATGCCTTCATCGGCAGCGGCTTCGAGCATTCGGTCGCCAACATGACCCTGCTCCTGATCGCATTGTTCGCCGAGCATCCGGCGAGCGTGAGTTATGCCGGGCTGGTGCACAATCTCACCTGGGTGACCCTCGGCAACATCGTCAGCGGCGCCGGCTTCATGGGCATCGGCTATTGGGTCGCCTCGGGCGGCATGGAGCGCAAACCGGCGCTACAGCCGGCGGCCGCGGACTAGGGCAGGGACGTGTTGCCGCTCAGCCTCGACGTCGTACGGGTGTCCGTGGTTCTGGTCGGACGCGGCGACGCCGTGGCGCGGCGGCTGACGCTGCTGGATGAAGCCGGTGCGCGCGCGCTCGCGGTGTTCTGCGACCAACCGTCGGCCGACCTGGCACGGCGGGCCGGCGATCGGCTGCGTCGACGCCTGCCCAACGAGGATGATTTCGCCCACGCGCGGCTGGTCGTGATCGCGGGCTTGCCCGCGACGGTGTCGGCCGCGGTGTCGGCCGTCGCGGGCGGGCGCGGGGCGCTGATCAACGTCGAGGATGAGACGGCGTTGTGCGACGTCCAGATGCCCGCGATCGTGCGCCGCGGCGCCCTGACGGTGGCGATCTCGACCGCCGGACGCAGTCCGGGCCTGGCGCG
>JACQAI010000262.1 GCA_016195115.1 Pseudomonadota bacterium | reverse complement strand
TCGCGCGCGACTTCCGCGAGCGCTTCGACGACGTCATCGTGCTCGGCACCGGCGGCTCGAGCCTCGGCGGCAAGGCCCTGGTCGCGCTCGCCGACCGCGGTTTCGGTCCGATCAAGGGCGCGCCGCGGCTGCACGTCATGGACAACATCGACCCGGTCAGCTTCGCCGATCTCGAGGCCGCGACCGATCCGACGCGCACCGGCCTGATCGTGATCTCGAAGTCGGGCTCGACCGCCGAGCCGCTGGCCCAGCTCCTGGTGCTGTTGCCGCGCTTGCGCGACGCGCTCGGGCCGGACCGCGTCGGCGCGGCCATCGTCGCGATCACCGAGCCGACCGACAACGTGCTGCGCCGCCTGGCCACGCGCCTCGGCGCCACATTGCTCGACCACGATCCCAAGATCGGCGGTCGCTACGCGGTGCTGTCGCTGGTCGGACTGCTGCCGGCGCTGATCGCCGGGCTCGATGCCGCCGCGGTCCGCCGCGGCGCCGCCGCGGTGTGGCGCGGCCTCGTCGAGCAGGGGCCCGAATCGCCCCCGGCGACCGGCGCCGCGCTCGCGGCCGCGGCGGCGCGCGCGGGGCTCAATCAGACCGTGCTGATGCCCTATGTCGATCGGCTCGGCTGGTTCGGCTTCTGGTTCCGTCAGATGTGGGCCGAGAGCCTGGGCAAGGACGGTCACGGCACGACGCCGATTCGGGCCCTCGGCACGGTCGACCAGCACAGCCAGCTGCAGCTTTATCTCGGCGGCCCGCGCGACAAGCTGTTCACCTTGATCACCGCGGCCAGCGTCGGCATCGGCCGGCGGGTCGAGAGCGCGCTCGTCGATGACGCCGAGCTCGCCTATCTCACCGGCCACAGCCTGGGCGATCTGCTCGACGCCGAGGCGCGCGCGACCTACGAGACCCTGGCGCGCAACCGCCGGCCGACGCGCCTGATCGCGCTCGACCGGCTCGACGAGGAGGCCATGGGCGCGCTATTCATGCACTTCATGCTCGAGACCATCCTGACGGCGCACCTGATCGGCGTCGATCCGTTCGACCAGCCGGCGGTCGAGGAGGGCAAGGTGTTGGCGCGCCGCTATCTCGCCGGCGAGGGCTAGGGTCCGGTGGCCGACATCCGGCTGCTGCCGCCGACCCTGGTCAACCGCATCGCGGCCGGCGAGGTGATCGAGCGGCCGGCCGCCGCGGTCAAGGAGCTGGTCGAGAACAGCATCGACGCCGGCGCGACGCGCATCGAGGTGTTGCTGCACGACGGCGGCAAGAGCCTGATCCAGGTCACCGACGACGGCAGCGGCATCGCGAGCGAGGCACTGTCGCTCGCCGTCGAGCGCCACGCCACCTCGAAGCTGCCAAGCGACGATCTGCTGGCGATCAGCACGCTCGGCTTTCGCGGCGAGGCGCTGCCGTCGATCGGCGCGGTCAGCCGGTTGGCGATCACGACGCGCGTGTCGGGCGCCGACTCGGCCTGGCGGATCGAGCTCGAGGGTGGCGCGCGCCGCGAGCCGGTGCCGGCCAGCCTGGGTCGGGGCACGCGCGTGGAGGTCCGCGACCTGTTCTATGCCACGCCGGCGCGGCTCAAGTTCCTGAAGTCGACGCGCGCCGAGCTCGACGCTGCGGTCGACGTCGTCGAGCGCCTGGCGATGGCCCATCCCGAGATCGGCTTCACGCTCTCGGACGGCAATCGCACCCCCGTCAAGCTGCCGGCGATCGAGACCGACGACGGTCTGCTGACGCGGCTCGGCGCGGTGCTCGGCAAGGAATTCGCCGACAACGCGCTCAAGATCTTCGCCGAGCGCGAGGCCATCGTGCTCGCCGGCTATGCCGCGCTGCCGACGCTCAACCGCGCCACCGCCGCGGCGCAGTATTTGTTCGTCAACGGCCGGCCGGTGCGCGACCGGCTGCTGATCGGCGCGGTGCGCGGCGCCTACGCCGACTTCTTGAGCCACGACCGTCACGCCATGGTCGCGCTGTTCCTCGACCTCGCGACCAGCGAGGTCGACGTCAACGTCCATCCGGCCAAGTCCGAGGTGCGCTTCCGCGAGGCCGGCATGGTCCGCGGCCTGATCGTCGGCGCGCTCAAGCACGCCATGGCCGAGGCCGGCCATCGCGCCTCGACCACGGTCGGGGTCGCCGCACTCGGCGCGTTCCGCGCCGGCAGCGGCTTTGTGCCGTCCGGAGGTTTTCCCCCCGCGCATCCGTCGCGCGGCATGGCCGAGGCCGCGGCGTCGTTCCAGGCGCCGTTGCCGGGCGGCGAGGGCGGCGCCGTCGCGACCATGATCGCGCCGTCGGCGCCGGCGCAAGGTGCCGCGGACAGCGTGGACTTCCCGCTCGGTGCGGCGCGCGCCCAGCTGCACGAGACCTACATCGTCGCCCAGACCGCCGACGGCATCGTGATCGTCGACCAGCACGCCGCGCACGAGCGGCTGGTCTACGAGCGGCTCAAGGACGCGCTCGCCGCGACCGGGCTCAAAGGCCAGTTGTTGTTGCTGCCCGAGGTCGTCGAGCTCGCCGAGAGCGAAGTTGCGCGGCTCGCCGCGCACGCGCCGGCGCTGGCCAAGCTCGGGCTGGTGCTCGAGGCCTTCGGGCCGGGCGCCGTGGTGGTGCGCGAGACCCCCGCGATGCTCGGCCAGGTCGATGTCCAGGCCCTGGTGCGCGACCTCGCCGACGAGATCGTCGAGCTCGGCGAGGGCCGCAGCCTCGAGGAGCGCCTGGCCGAGGTCGCCTCGACCATGGCGTGCCACGGCAGCGTGCGCGCCGGCCGCCGCCTGAGCCCGCCCGAGATGAACGCGCTGCTGCGCGAGATGGAGGCGACGCCGCACAGCGGCCAGTGCAACCACGGCCGCCCGACCTACGTCGAGCTCAAGCTCGGCGACATCGAACGCCTGTTCGGCCGGCGCTGATCGACAGCCGATCTGGTCGCGCAATCAACCGTCGTGGGCGTCCCGGATCAGGAAAACCAGACGTGCGGCGCCGTAGTGCCGCTCGTCGCGCAGCACGAAACCATCCGGGGCGGTGAAATCTTCCCGCGCCGCGAGCTCGACCACGGCGAGCCCGCCCGGCGCCAGCCAGCCGCCGTCGGCCAGGCTGGCGAGCGCCGGCGCCGCCAGGCCCGAGCGATAAGGCGGATCGAGATAGGCGAAGCCGGCGGCTTGGGCGGCGCGCGGCAGCCGGGTGGCGTCGCGCTGCAGCACGGTCGCGCGGTCGCCGAGCCCGAGCGCCGCCAGATTGGCGCGCGCGCTGGCGAGCGCCGGCGCGTCGCTGTCGATCAAGGTGGCGTGCGCGGCGCCGCGCGACAGCGCCTCGCACGCCACCGCGCCGGTGCCGGCGAACAGGTCGAGCACCGCGCCGCCGGCGAGCGGCGTCGCCATCAGGAGGCTGTGCTGCAGGATGTTGAACAGCGCCTCGCGCGCGCGATCGGAGGTCGGGCGGATCGCGTCGCCCGGCGGCGCCGCCAAACGGCGGCCGCGCAGGCTACCGCCGACGATCCGCACGCTCGCGCAACGCGCCGCGCTTGCGCGCGCTCGTGCTGCCGTCGCCCGACCCGAGCTGCTCGCGCATGACCCGCGCCGCCACCTCTTCGGCCGCGCTCTCCGCCAGATAGCCGAGCTGGAACGGTCCGTAGGCGATCCGGATCAAGCGCGTGACCTCGCCGCCGAGCGCCTCGATGACGCGGCGCACCTCGCGGTTCTTGCCCTCGCGCAGCGACAAGGTCAGCCAGGCGTTGCTGCCCTTGCGGCTGTCCAAGGTCGCCTGGATGGCGCCGTAGCGCACGCCGTCGATCTCGATGCCGTCGGCAAGTTTTTCCAGGCGCGCAGCGTCGAGCTCGCCGTGCACCCGGACGCGATAGCGGCGCAGCCAGCCGGTCGCCGGCAGCTCGAGACGGCGCGCCAGCGCGCCGTCGTTGGTCAACAGCAGCAGGCCTTCGGAGTTGAAGTCGAGCCGGCCGATCGAGATCACCCGCGGCAGGTCGGCCGGCAGCCGCTCGAAGATGGTCGGGCGGCCCTGCGGATCGCGGTGGGTGGTGATCAGCCCGCGCGGCTTGTGATAGCGCCACAGCCGGGTCGCCTGAGCGGCGCGCAGCGGCTTGCCGTCGACCACGATGGTGCTCGCCTCGGTGACGAGGTGTGCCGGGCTCGCCAGCTTGTGGCCGTCGACGACGACGCGGCCCTCGGCGATCCAGCGCTCGGCGTCGCGCCGCGAGCACAGGCCGCTGCGCGCGATCCGCTTGGCGATACGCTCGCCCTTTTCGAGCGACGCAGGAGCATCGTCGTCCGTCATGCTAGAGCGGGTTTCGCTCAAGTCCACTACCCACCGCCGTCATTGCGAGCGAAGCGAAGCAACCCAGAGATGTTCGATCGGCACGCGTCGCGCGACTCCTGGGTTGCTTCGTCGCGGCGCTCCTCGCAATGACGGCGAAAGAGTTCATCACGCTCAGCGGCAGGCGGCCAGAAAAGCGTCGAACAGCGCCGCGTCGGCCGCGGTGATGCGGTATTCCGGATGCCACTGCACGCCCAGGCAGAAGCGCCGGCGCGGATCTTCGATGCCCTCGATGACGCCGTCGGGCGCCACCGCGTCGACCACCAGGGTCGGTCCAGCGTGCTTGACCGCCTGATGGTGGGTCGAGTTCACCGCGATCTCGGCGGCGCCGACGATGCGGCGCAGCAGGCTGCCGGCGACCACCGCGACCGGGTGGCTGGTCTGGTCGCGCGGGGTCTTCTGCTCGTGGACGAGGGCGCCCGCGACCTCGTCGGGAATGTGCTGGATCAGGCTGCCGCCGAGCGCGACCGCAAGCAGCTGCTGGCCGCCGCAGATGCCGAGCAGGGGCAGGTCGCGCTCGAGCGCGCCGCGGGTCAGCGCCAGCTCGAACTGGGTGCGCCGGTCCTTCGTCGTCACCTTGGCGTGGCGCGTCGTGGCGCCGAACAGCGCCGGGTCGACGTCGAACGCGCCGCCGGTCACCACCACGCCGTCGAGCCGGTCGAGATAGTCGCCGGCGCGCTCCGGCTCATGGGGCAGCAGCATGGCGAGCCCGCCAGCCTGGTCGATCGCGGCGGCGTAGTTCTCGCGCAGCGCGTACCACGGGAACGCCGAATAGCCGCCGGGCGGCTCGGCGTCGAGGGTCAGGCCTATGACGGGGCGGG